>NZ_JANDHW010000006.1 GCF_024330105.1 Coprobacter tertius | reverse complement strand
CGGGATCGTCGTTGGGTGATGATGATATTATCCGGGTTGCGGAACTTATAAAATCCTTTATCGATAAAAAATGATCAGCTTATGGCTGATCATTTTTTGTATCATCAGCAATTAGTATCTGACAGGGAATCTCGAACCAAAAAGTACTGCCCCGGTTTATTTCGGAGATAACGCCGATTTTTCCGCCCATTTTTTCTACAATCGATTTACATATCGGTAATCCGAGACCTATGCCCTGAGTAAATGAATTGAGTTTTTCGAAACGTTCGAATATTTTGTCGATTTTATCAGGAGGTATTCCGGGACCGGTATCGGAAACGGATATTTTTATTCCATTAGGTTGAGTTTGATATGAAATCTCGATTGACCCTTGCGTTGTGTTTTTCAGTGCGTTTGATATGAAATTATTTAATATTTGTTTAATACGCATGATATCGAGCTCGACCCAAAAATCGTAGTCGGCTTTATGGAATATAATCTTTACCTGAGGAGGAGCCTGACTTGAAAATTCCTTGATACATTCTTCTATAAATTCAGAAAGATTAAACCAGGAAGGTATCAGTTCTAAGCTACCCGATTCGATTTTGGAGAGATCGAGTATATCGTCGATTAATTTAAGTAATAATTCATTATTGTGATTGATAAGTGCGTTATACTGTTCTTTTTCAGTTTGATCATCGGCATATAATAATAAATTGGAAAAACCGATGATCGCGTTTAACGGAGTGCGTATTTCGTGACTCATGCTGGCTAAAAAAGCAGATTTCAGACGATCTGATTCTTCGGCTTTATTTTTTGCATTGATGAGCATTTCTTCAGTAAGTTTCATTTCTGTAATATCATAGTTGATCGCGATGAGTTCTATAATATTATTTTGCGGATCGTAATTATTTACCAGTAAATTGACATGAGTCCAGGTATGTTTTCCATTTTTTCTGAGTACCCGTATCTCGTGGCTGAGTTTTTGGGCAGTTCCGTTTTTGGCTTCAGTGATGAAATTATTTAACACCTTACGATCAGTCGGGTGAACATGGGAATATATACCTACTATTTTATTCAGTGAAATTCCGTATCTTTCTCCTACATTCTTGTACCAACTTTTAGATGCGTGCCCTTTTTGAGAGAGGATATTAAAGTAAGCATATCCTACTTTCGAATAATTTCCTACGAGTTCAAAGAGTTTTTCAAATTCCAGAATTTTATTATAAACGACAGTTGATTCGGTTTTATCGGTATTAATCAGCAGGTAGTTCGAAGGTTGTTGATTTTCGTCATAAAGAGTAGTGACTTTTGTCATCAGATCGATCGTCCCTTTTTTCTTTTTTGTCTGGTAATATCCGTTTAATTTCGAAAAGTCGTACCGGAAAGTAAAGTCGGCATTTTCGTTATTTCTCAGTTTTTCTTTCATATCTTCGGGAAAAATGGGATTTTCGAAAATGTTTATGCCCAGTATGTCTTCTTTTTTCTTTAAATGGAATATGTCCAGTTCTTTGTCGTTCAAATCGATCAGGACACCGTTTATGTCGTATAATTCTAAACCTACGGGAAGATATTTATATATAGTATAAAGTATTCTTTCGTTTTTTTGCAAAGCTTGATAAGCCGATGCCATGTCTGGCCCGTCTTGGGTTTCGGCTATGCCGTAAACTATGGTCTTACCATTATTATCGATCTTTTGAAAACAAATTTTACTGCGTACCCATATAGGCCCTTTGAGGGTATCGAGAAGATATACGGCTTCTTTTGTATTTTGTAAATTAAAAGAATGAACCGTAGTAGGCCGTTGTTCTTCTTTTAAAATACGTTTATTAAAATCGGAGAAACTGATAATTCCGTCTTGTCCGAGATTCAGTAAATTGGATATGTATTGGGAACAGATGTAAATTTCATTTTCCAGATCGGCTTCCCACCAACCCATGTTGGCGTTAGTCATCAATTCTGAAAAAAAATCGAAATCAGGATGTTTTTCCATAGATAAGAATTTTATAATAATCAGGTGTCCGGTACCTCTGTTCTGGAGGATGTATATAAACGTGTCTTATGTTTATATGGATATGTTTTTTACGGGTTCTACCAACGCTCCCGGAATAGTTACCATTGCACAACCGAATGCTTCTATGCGGACAATGACTTTAAATTCACCCTTGCGTTGTATGAGTTCACCGGTAAGGCCTTGCAAAGAACCGCCGGTGACAATAACCCGATCGCCAATTTCTATATTTTCGTTGGTTATTTCAATCTCATGGTCGGAATATTCAACGAGGAAACGGAAGTCTTCTATTTGTTTATCGGGAATGATTGCAGCAGTAGAAGATCCTCTTAAACGTAAAAAAGTAACGACACCTGGTGTTTTTAATACTTGTAATTGTTCTGCACGGGATACTTTAACGAAGATCATCCCTGCGATTACAGGGATACGCACCTTCTGTTTCCGGTATTTCCACTGACGTATAATTGTTTGTATGGGAAGAAAATGTTCTATACCCTGAATCTCAAAACGTTCTTTTACTCTCTTCTCGGAACGTGAGGTAGTATATACGGCGTGCCAATATCGGGGGATATCTGTCATCTCATATTATTAGTTGATGCCAAAAATAATATTTATTTGTATGATTTCAAAATAGAATTTTATTCTTTAGATTTGTGTAAACCGGTTTATGGGAATAAAAAGAAACATTTTTTTAATGCTCGGTAAATATTATTAAATTTGTATCGTTAATAATTTAGACGGGGAATATATCATAAAAGATATGTTTCATGTATCCGGTTTTTATAACCTGACGAATAACATGGCAGAAAATAATCATATAGTTATTATGGCTGGTGGTATCGGAAGCCGTTTTTGGCCGATGAGTACACCCGAGAATCCTAAACAGTTTATCGATGTAACAGGTTGCGGACGAACTTTATTGCAACTGACTGCAGATCGTTTCGAAGGTATTGCTCCGATAGAAAATATGTGGGTGGTTACGTCTAAAAAATACTTTTCACTGGTGAGGGAACAGTTACCGAATCTTCCCGAATCGAACATATTACTGGAACCATGTATGCGTAATACGGCTCCCTGTATCGCTTATGTAAGTTGGAAAATTAAAAAACGCTTTCCCGATGCCAACATGGTGGTTACCGCCTCGGACCATATCGTTACCGATGTAAAAGAATTTCGCCGTGTTATACGTAAGTCACTCGATTTTACCGCAAGTCGTGATGCTATTCTTACATTGGGGATGAATCCGACCCGTCCGGAGACCGGTTATGGATATATTGCCGCTTTACCAGACGTGGTAGCTCCCGAGATACATCGGGTAGAATCGTTTCGTGAAAAACCCGATTTTGAAACTGCACAAGCTTATCTCGAGGCCGGTAATTATTTTTGGAACGCAGGACTTTTTATTTGGAATGTAAAAACCATAGAAAAGGCTTTTCGTACTTTCCAGCCCGACATGGCCTCTGCATTTGATAGGCTGAACGATGTATTTTTTACTTCGAAAGAGCAGGAATGCATTGATGAAATGTTTCCCGACTGTACTAAAATATCGATCGATTATGCTGTTATGGAAAAAGCGAAAGATATATATGTTTTTCCGGCTGATTTCGGATGGTCTGATTTGGGTACTTGGGGATCGTTACATACTTTATTGTCCCATGATGATGCAGAAAATGCAACAGTAGGGGACCAGGTGACTCTTATAGATTCGAAGAACTGCGTGGTACATGTCCCTGCGGGGAAAAGAGTAGTTATTCAGGGACTCGACGGTTATATTATTGCCGAAAAAGGCGATACATTGCTGATATGTAAGTTGGAAGAGGAACAGCATATAAAAGATTTCCTCAAATAATATATTAATAAATTTTATAAATATGGCAAATAAAGTTGCACTGATTACCGGTATTACGGGTCAGGACGGTTCTTTTCTTGCGGAGTTTCTGATTGAAAAGGGATATGATGTACATGGGATTATCCGTCGTTCTTCTTCTTTCAATACCGGTCGTATCGAACATTTGTACCTCGACGAGTGGGTGCGTGATATGAAGCAACGCCGATTGGTTAATCTGCATTACGGCGATATGACCGATTCGAGTTCTCTTATCCGCATTATACAGAGCATACAACCTGATGAAATATATAATTTAGCGGCGCAAAGTCATGTAAAAGTAAGTTTTGATGTGCCTGAATATACTGCCGAAACCGATGCTGTAGGAACTCTTCGGTTGCTGGAGGCTGTTAGAATTCTCGGGTTTGAGAAAAAAACGCGTATTTACCAGGCTTCTACCTCCGAATTATTTGGCAAAGTGCAGGAGATACCTCAGAAAGAAACAACTCCTTTTTATCCGCGTTCACCTTATGGAGTTGCTAAACAATACGGATTTTGGATTACCAAAAATTATCGGGAATCTTATGATATGTTTGCTGTGAACGGTATATTATTCAATCATGAAAGCGAACGGCGAGGTGAAAATTTTGTTACCCGTAAAATTACATTGGCTGCGGCACGCATTGTTTTGGGAATGCAGGATAAATTGTATCTGGGTAATCTCGATGCCAAACGCGATTGGGGATATGCTCGCGATTATATAGAATGTATGTGGTTGATGTTACAGCATGATAAACCCGAAGATTTTGTGATAGCTACCGGAGAAATGCATTCTGTGCGGGAATTTTGTACACTGGCATTTGCCGAAGCTGGTATCGATCTGAAATGGGAAGGTGAAGGTGTGGATGAAAAAGGAATCGATGTGAAAACCGGCCGTGTTCTGGTAGAGGTGGATCCTAAATATTTCAGGCCTTCGGATGTGGAGCAGTTATTGGGAGATCCTACCAAAGCTCGTACATTGTTGGGGTGGAATCCCCGTAAAACTTCTTTTGAAGATTTGGTACGTATAATGGTGGAATACGATATGAGATTTGTAAAAAATCTGGCACTCAGATCCGAAATATAGGAATGGAAAAGAATGCGAAAATATATGTTGCCGGTCATCATGGGCTTGTCGGATCGGCGATATGGAATAATCTGAAATCGAAAGGCTATACTTCTCTGATTGGTCGTACGCATAGCGAACTCGATCTACTCGATGGCGTGGCCGTACGAAATTTTTTTGATAAAGAACGGCCCGAATATGTTTTTCTTGCGGCTGCTTATGTAGGGGGAATTATGGCTAATAGTAAGTACCGGGCCGATTTCATTTATCGTAATTTGCAGATACAGCAGAATGTAATAGGAGAAAGTTTTCGCCATAATGTAAAGAAACTTCTTTTTTTGGGAAGTACCTGTATATATCCACGGGATGCAGAACAGCCGATGAAAGAAGATGCATTGCTTACTTCTCCGCTGGAGTATACCAATGAACCGTATGCTATTGCTAAAATAGCCGGGTTAAAAATGTGTGAGAGTTTCAATTTACAGTACGGGACTAATTACATTGCAGTAATGCCGACAAATTTATACGGGCCAAACGATAATTTCGACCTTGAACGAAGCCATGTGCTTCCGGCCATGATACGAAAAATACATTTGGGAAAATGTTTGTATGAAGGAAATTGGCCCGCTGTACGTCGAGATATGGATCTGCGACCTGTCGAAGGCATAAATGGAAAGAATACGAATGATGAAATTTTATTTGTGTTGAATAAATACGGTATAAATTCCGATAAAGTGGAACTTTGGGGTACCGGTAAACCTTTACGGGAATTTTTATGGAGTGAGGAAATGGCAGATGCTTCGGTCTTTGTGATGGAACATGTAAATTTTGATGATGTTAAGGGGGATAAAGCCGATATTCGAAATTGCCATATTAATATCGGAACGGGTAAAGAAGTTTCGATACGAGAGCTAGCTGAAATGATTGTGAATGCAATTGGTTATAAAGGAAAACTTGTATTCGATCCGCAGAAGCCGGACGGTACGATGCGTAAATTGACCGATGTGTCGAAATTACATCGTTTGGGATGGCATCATAAAATCGAGATCGATGATGGTGTAAAACGTATGTATGATTGGTATTTACAATCGGTAAAGTAAAAGCCTTCAGATAGATATGTTAAACCCGCGAAGATTCGATAAGATTCGCGGGTTTCTTTTTTTATTTTTTAATTATTGCCTGCGATTATCGTATTGCTGTATACGGCCCTTGTTCCTTCATGGCTTATCTCGTTGAGAAAAATATGATCGGGAATGATCGGTAAGGGTAAAAGAGGCCTGATTTTTTCATGGGCCGCCAACCTTTTTATCGCGCCACCGTCTCCGAAAACGATGCGGTCGGCAACGCCTGTCGTTTGGGTAAATAACTTTTGGAAAGTCGGATTCTTTAAGGATAAAAGTTTATTGTTTTTCAGGTCGTTCAGGTAATTATCGAGACTTTTCTCATTATTTCCGAGTAATAATCGTTTGCCGTCGATAGCCGTGTAGATAAAAGATTGAGTGGAATCGTTAAACATCACTTTTATTTTATTTTCCTGTTTATCGTATGCCGGTAATGAATCTGTAGAAATGATTGCTATTTTTTCGGTTACAGGTATAGAGTCTTTTGAGGTAAGATATATTGTTTGCAAACATTTTCCGGCTAATTGATTGAGGCTGGTATCGGTAACGGAGATATTTTTATCCGGAAAAAGATGATGTACTATTTCCTTAACAAAACATTTTTTGTATTGTATACCGGCAAATGTCCTTTCACTTAATTTATTGGCCGAGATATCTTCGGTTTCTTCTGTTTTAGATGGAGTGTTATTTAAGGGTGAACCGATATATCCGGATATCCAGAGATCGCCATTTTCTATCGATACGTCGCTGGACAGCCACCGGGAACTATCCGGAGATAGACCGATTGCCGAAAGATAGTTTACTCCCGGTTCGAGAAGAGTTAAACTACCTGATTTTTGGGCTGTCAGTAAAGCATTGTAAAAGCCGGGAAATTTTAGGGAAGGTTGTTGTAATATAAAATTGTCGATAGATCGTTTTAGTAGTTCGATATCGGTAGAAGCAGCGAAAACATTCATTTGTTTGAAACAGGAAATAAATTCACCGTTATTTAGCGGATATAGCCAGATATCATATCCACGGTAAGTTTGTTTTACCGGTTCGAAATCAATTTGTAAGGTTCTTTGTAAAATTTTTTTTTCGAGTGCGATTTCTTCTTCGAGCATAAACCACGCAATGCACGTCGGTTGCTCTTTTCCGTTAGTATATCCGCCGAGATATGAACGCCCTTTTTCGGAAGTTCGGGGAATATAATTGTAGAGATTGATTAAAATGTTTGCAAGAATATCACCATCGGGATATTTGTCGATAAGATTCTTTTTTATTAACGGGGTAAACAGATCGGAATATCCGTTTTTATCGTTGATGCCCACTAAAAAAAGATTCCCGTTAACTGGAATATAAGCAGAGATATCGGCATTTGCCGGTACAGGAGTGCTTTTGTCCGATAAATAAAACCACAATAGGGCAGCTATTATTACTGTTGTAATAACCGATATCGAAAAAATATATTTTGTTTTAGGTTTTTGAGCCATGTCCAAAAGTCGATTAATTATAATTGCAAAATTAGGGAATTAAATCAGAAAGTGAGGAAAGAATCACTTTAATCTTCGGCGTGTTTTTCTTTTAAAGGACAAGATTTTTTGTAAAAAATGATTACATTTGTTCCTAATATGGTAAGAGGGAGAAAATATCGAACTTTCCTCGGTTGTAAACGGATGATTAATAAAAATAAATACGACTTATGAAATTTATAGTATCAAGTACAGCTTTATTATCGCATCTTCAGGCGATAAGCCGGGTTATCAACTCTAAGAACTCGATGGCTATTCTCGATAATTTCCTTTTTCGTCTCGAAGGAAATAAACTTACGATGACTGCATCCGATCAGGAAACGACTATGGTAACCGATCTCGAGGTTATTGAAGCAGAGGGAGACGGTTTGTTTGCTGTTTCGGCAAAGATTTTACTCGAGCCTTTGAAAGAATTGCCCGATCAACCGTTGACTTTTGAAATAAACGATGAAAATCTGGAGATCTTCCTATATTTCCAGAACGGAAAATACAATTTTATCGGGGTAAATGGAGAAGAGTATCCACAAAAACAACCTCTTTCTTCCGATGCTAAAACATTTACAATCAGTTCTCAGATTTTATTAAACGGTATCAATCGCACGATTTTTGCTACTGCCGACGATGAGTTACGCCCTATTATGAACGGTATCTGTATCGATATTCACCCTGAAGATATTGTTTTTGTAGCCTCGGATAGTCATAAGCTGGTACGTTGTAAAAATGATGCGGTGCATGCAGGGCTTACGGCTTCATTTATTTTGCCTAAAAAACCGGCGAATTTATTGAAAAGTATTCTTCCGAAAGAGTCTGGCGATGTAACGATAACTTTTGATGATAAAAACGCATGCTTCACGCTTTCTAACTTTATTCTGAATTGTCGTTTGATAGAGGGTCGTTATCCTAATTATGCATCGGTAATTCCTCAGAATAATCCCAATCGTCTTATTGTGGACCGGGCCCAGTTCATGAATGTTCTCCGTCGTGTTTCGGTGTTCTCCAATCAGGCCAGCAATTTAGTTAAGCTTCAGTTACAGGATAATCAGATGCAGGTCTCGGCTCAGGATATCGATTTTTCAACTTCGGCAGAAGAAACCGTTTCTTGCAATTATACCGGTGATGCGATGGGAATAGGATTTAAATCTACCTATCTGATCGAAATACTCAACAATATCTCGTCACAAGAGGTTTCTATCGAGTTATCCGACCCTTCACGTGCCGGATTGATATTGCCGATCGAGAATCAGCCCAATGAAGATTTGCTGATGTTGTTGATGCCTATGATGCTTACCGATTTTTAATGTAGGAAAATAACCGAAAAAAATGCAGCTTAACCTGAAAAATCCGATCGTTTTTTTCGATCTGGAAACGACGGGTGTGAATATCGCAACGGATCACATCGTCGAGATAAGTTATCTTAAAGTATATCCTAACGGGAAAGAGGAGAGTAAAACTTTACGAATTAATCCGGGAGTGCCTATTCCCCCCGAATCGACAGCCGTACACAGGATATCCGACGAAGATGTCGCAGATTGTCCCACGTTTAAGGAAGTCGCTAAGAATATCGCTAAGGATATAGAGGGATGCGATCTTGCCGGTTTTAATTCGAATCGTTTCGATATTCCTTTATTGGTTGAGGAGCTTTTGAGGGCCGGTGTAGATATCGACCTTTCGAAGCGGAAACTGATCGATGTACAGACTATCTTCCATAAGATGGAACAGCGTACTTTATCGGCGGCTTATAAGTTTTATTGTAACCAAAGCCTCGAAAATGCTCATACGGCAGAAGCCGATACACGAGCGACTTATGAAGTTTTAAAGTCACAGCTCGATCGGTATCCCGATTTGGAGAATGATATGGGAAAACTTGCCGAATTTTCGACTCATAATAAAAATGCAGATTTTGCCGGTCGTATCGTTTATGATGATAATGGGGTAGAAATTTTTAATTTCGGTAAATACAAAGGCCGTTCTGTCGCTGAGGTATTTAAAACCGATATCGGGTATTACGGTTGGATGATGCAGGGTGATTTTACGTTGAATACGAAAAACGTAATTACGAATATAAAATTAAGGGAATTAAAAAAATAAATACGGAGAGGGATCCGCAGATGATGGGCCATATGTTTCTTGATGAGCAATACTGAGAAGAAACAGGGAATATCATTTGCGGATTTTTTGACCGAAAAAGTGTGCCGATATGATGAAAGGGAAAAAAATCGTGTTGGGTATAACCGGAAGCATAGCAGCTTATAAAGCGGCTTATCTTGTGCGTGCTTTGGTAAAAAAAGGGGCCGAAGTGCAGGTGGTTATGACACCTGCAGGAAAAGAATTTATCACGCCGGTAACGTTATCGGCTCTTACGGGGAAACCTGTAATCAGTGAATTTTTTACGGCTAATGACGGAACTTGGCATAGTCATGTCGATTTGGGTTTATGGGCCGATGCAATGGTCATTGCTCCGGCAACGGCCAGTACGATAGGAAAGATGGCGAATGGTATCGCCGATAATATGCTTATAACGACTTATCTGTCGAGTAAAGCCCCGGTATTTGTAGCTCCTGCGATGGACCTCGATATGTTTGCTCATCCTTCTACACGGCGGAATATCGACTTGTTGAAATCGTATGGAAATCATATTATCGAACCAGCAGAAGGTGAATTAGCCAGTCATTTGTGCGGCAAGGGCCGTATGGAAGAACCGGATCGTATCGTAACTGTACTTGAAGATTTTTTTTCGAAAAAAAAATCGCTTACAGGTGAAAAAATTGTAATAACAGCTGGTCCTACATACGAGAAAATAGATCCTGTACGTTTTATAGGTAATTATTCTTCGGGAAAGATGGGTTTTGCTCTTGCCGAAGAATGTGCCGAAAGAGGAGCGGAGGTTACGCTAATAGCGGGTCCGGTTTCTTTGAACTCCCATAATTCTTCGATTCGACGTGTCGATGTGGAAACGGCTGAAGAAATGTTTCGGGAAACAGTGGAAGCGTTTAAAAATGCATCGGTAGGAATTATGTGTGCTGCAGTAGCAGACTTTACACCTGCATCGACAGCGGATGTTAAAATAAAGCGGACTGGAGAGGAGTTGTCCATTGCATTGAAGCCTACCCGCGATATTGCTGCTGCTTTGGGTGAAATAAAGAAACCTGAACAAAAATTGATCGGTTTTGCATTGGAGACACACAACGAGGTATTTAATGCGCAGGAAAAAATGCGTAGGAAAAATCTCGATTTTATCGTCCTCAATTCATTACAGGATAAAGGAGCCGGTTTCAGGTGCGATACCAATAAGATAACGATTTTCGGTATCGATGGAGAAAAACGGGAGTATGAAATGAAATCGAAAGCTGCGGTAGCGGCAGATATCATAGATTTTCTCGAAGCGATAATGCATTGAACTATGTAAAAAATATTTATGCGACGATTTTTAATTATTATCTGTTTTTTATTAGGGGTGGTAACATGGCCTGTTCTTTCTCAGGAACTGAAATGCACTGTTCAGATCAACAGTGATAAGATTCAGGGAACTAATAAACAGGTTTTTAATACGTTGCAGCAGGCTATTACCGAGTATATCAATAATCGTAAATGGAGTGAAGCGCAGATATCCAATTCGGAGATGATCGAATGTAGTATGGTAATTACGGTGAATGAAGTAAATGATAACCGGTATAAATGTAACTTGCAAATACAGGCTAAAAGGCCGGTTTATAATGCTTCTTACACGACTACTACAATGAATTTTAAAGACAACGAGTTTGAATTCAATTATCAGGAGTTCGAGCCGTTGATATATAATGAAAATACGATTGAAAGCAATTTGACGGCTGTTCTCGATTTTTATTGTTATATGATTTTGGGTATCGATTTCGATAGTTTTTCGCCAAAAGGTGGAGATTATTTTTACCAAAAAGCCGAACATGTGGTAAATATGGGACAGTCTTCGATGGAGTCGGGATGGAAAGCATTTGATAATACCCGAAACCGGCATGCTTTAGTTACGGCGTTTACCGATCAGAGAACGGCTGTATTCAGAGAACTTTGGTATATGTATCACAGGCAGGGATTAGATGAGATGGCTTTAAGCGTGGATAAGGGACGAGCTAAAATAACTGAAGCCGTAAAAAAAATACAAGACCTTTATAGTGCTGCCTCCACTACGGTATTATTGCCTTTCTTCAGTGATACGAAACTCGATGAGTTGGTAAATATTTATTCGAAAGCACCAAAAGAGGAGAAAGAAGAAGTATATAAAGTTCTTAGCGGTATATATCCTACACAAGGAGCCCGTTTGCAGGAAATAAGAAAAGAAAAATAATAATCCCGTCTGCAATGATTAAAAAATTATCTATCCGTAATTTTGCCCTTATCGATTCTCTCGAAATCGATTTTTTTTCGGAATTTTCGGTTATAACCGGAGAGACAGGCGCGGGTAAATCGATTATTTTGGGAGCATTATCCCTTATATTGGGCCAAAGAGCCGATTCTCGTTCTGTAAAAGATGAAAATCATAAGGCTGTTATCGAAGGTATATTTGATATTTCGGCTTACGATATACATAATTTTTTCGATAAGAACGATCTCGAGTATGATGCCGGAAATTGCATATTGCGCCGCGAATTGCAGGCATCAGGTAAATCGAGAGCTTTTATTAATGATACTCCTGTATCGTTGGTACTGTTAAAAGAATTGGGAGAGAAACTGATCGATATTCATTCGCAGTATCAGAATCTTTTATTAGGAAACGATCGGTTTCAGTTACAGGTCGTGGATGTTTGGGGTAAAAACCGGGATTTGCTTAACCGGTATAGGCATGAATATGTATCTTATAAGTCGATGCAGAAAGAGTTGGAGCGTATGCGTGCCGAAACTGCAGCCAATAGGAAAGAGGAAGATTATTTGCGTTTCCAGTCGGAACAGCTTGAAGAGGCTCGGCTGGAAGAAGGAGAACAGGAAGTGTTAGAACAAGAGCAAGAATTGCTGGAGCATGCAGGAGAAATAAAAGGAGAATTGTATGCTCTCGGGCAATTGACTTCTGGGGAGGAAGCAGGAATTCTTCAGCAATTGAAATTTGCTTTATCGAGGTTGCAATCATTATCTAAATTATATCCCGATGCCGAAGAATTGGCTTCCCGTATTCAATCGGCATATATCGATCTGAAAGATGTATCGGCAGAGATTAATGATCGGGAAGAGTCGGTGATAATCGATCCCGAACGATTGCGATTTGTTCAGGAACGTCTCGATACGATATATCGTTTACAACAGAAGCATCAGGTAAAAACTGTTTCGGATTTGTTAGAAATAAAACAGTCGATCGATGACAAATTACAAGCAATCGATAATTCTGATGAAAATATCATTCGTTTAGAAAAAGAAATTGCTTTACGCTTAGAGAAATTGGATAAAATTGCAAAAGAGCTTTCTGTTAAAAGAGAAAAGGCTGCCATTGAATTTTCTACTTTATTGGTAGATAAGGCTTCCGGATTAGGAATGCCAAACTTAAGATTCGAAATAGAGCTGTTGCCGCATGATTTGTTGGATGAAAATGGAGCCGAGCAAGTACGCTTTCTTTTTTCTGCAAATAAAAATCAGTCGTTACAACCGGTATCTGATGTCGCTTCCGGGGGAGAGATTTCTCGTATAATGCTGTGCGTAAAATCTCTTATTGCCAGTGCGGTAGCATTACCTACTATTATTTTCGATGAAGTAGATACCGGTGTATCCGGGGAGATTGCCGATAAAATGGCGGGAATTATGCAGGAAATGGGTGACTATATGCAAGTTATAAGTATTACGCATTTGCCTCAGGTTGCTTCAAAAGGGAAGCATCACTATCGGGTATACAAAACAGATGACGAAAAAGGTACTGTAACTCAGATCGTACGATTAAATGAAAAAGAGCGTGTCGAAGAAGTGGCGCGTATGCTCAGCGGATCGCAACTTACGGATGAGGCTTTGAGTAATGCGAAGGTGCTTTTGGGTAAAAAATAAAGAACAGATAATTATACAATGGAAAAAAACGAAATGATTTTCGGTATTCGTGCCGTAATTGAGGCGGTCGAAGCCGGTAAAGATATTGATAAAATTCTGATAAAGAAGGATCTGCAAAGCGATTTGGCACAAGAGTTATTTACAGTTATAAAAGGCACTGGCATTTTTATCCAGAAAGTACCGGTCGAACGCATTAACCGTATTACTCGTAAGAATCATCAAGGAGTAATTGCGTTTATCTCTGCCGTCACTTATCAGCATGTAGCCGATATTGTACCTACATTATACGAAGAGGGAAAGATCCCTTTTATTGTTGTACTCGATGGTATAACCGATGTGCGGAATTTCGGAGCTATTGCCCGGACATGCGAATGCAGCGGAGTCGATGCCATAGTAATCCCCGAAAGAGGAAGTGTTTCGGTAAATGCCGATGCTGTAAAAACTTCGGCCGGGGCACTTTTGCATTTGCCGGTTTGTCGTGAACGGTCGGTTTATGAAGCTGTTCGTTTTTTACAGAACAGTGGGGTTCGGATTATTGCCGCTACCGAGAAATCGTCATGCAACTATACTACGGTAGATTATACAGGGCCGGTTGCAATTGTAATGGGAGCTGAAGATACCGGAATATCAGCTGACGTGCTTCGCATATGTGATGAAAGAGTAAGTTTGCCACAAAACGGAACAATAGGTTCGTTAAATGTTTCGGTGGCTGCCGGTGTGATGATGTATGAAGTCATTCGCCAAAGAATGGCAGAGATAACCGAATAATTAAATTCGTTACATCGTTCATCGTTGGAGTTAAATAAGAAGATATGAGTTGGGAATTAATCGATGATTTTGAATAAATTATTTTTTAATAGATATTTGTTTTACCGATACATGGGCCATTTTTAGTTCGTTACGAAAGAATTTTATTACATTGTCGGTAGTATTCAGATTATAATTTTGTGGTGAGATTTTTACAAATTGCGCATACATTCTTACGATATTCTCTTTTTTATTTACGTAATAACAAAAGGCCATACTTTGATAGTCGCCTTTGTACCTATATAAATATGCCGTAGACTCCCTTAAACCTTTGTAAAAAAAATAATCATCCATCGTGTATGGAGAAAGTACGGCAAGAGTTACTGATCCGTATTTTTGATTAATTCTTGTGGGTATGGAAATAAGGGATATATTCGATAGCCATTCTTCGAGTTCAATACTGGCATTTGGGGGGATTTGATAGATGTTTTTTATATTTGTGATGATAAATACCTTATCCGGTTTCTCAAAATTAAGAGAACTCAGTGTATTCTTTATATCTTTTAGTTCGTTATTCTCATATAATAATTTATCGTATTCTTTACAATTCAGCAATTCAACGTTTCTCATTGTTAGTTCTAAGCCTTTTTCTAAAAAAAAATCATCGTTCCTTTTTTGGCCGGTTATATTACTACTGAAACTGATACATAATAATATGATAAAAATACATTTTTTTGTTCCCATAAACTTATATAATAATTAATCAAGTCATAGCAGCGCTGATGCTCATATAGATGAGCATACCTATAATGTCGTTGGTAATCGTAATAAAAGGTCCGGTAGCGATAGCGGGATCTATTTTCAATCTTTCGAGGGTCATGGGAACGAGAGTTCCGAAAATAGAAGCGAAGATTACGACGGCGAATAATGAGAGGGAAACCGACTTGGTGACCGGAGTATTACCCAGTAAAAACATGTTATAAATAAATACCAAAGCCGAAATCATACAGGCGTTTATGAGTGCTACACCCAATTCTTTCAGTAGTTGGCTTCCCGATCTTTTTATAGAAAATGATCCGTTTGCCAAACCTTGAACGACGATTGCCGATGATTGTATTCCGACATTACCGCCTGTACCTCCGATAAGTGGTATGAAAAGGGCCATTGCCGGATTGGTAACAAAGCCCGATTCAAAGTTTCCCAAAATCACCGAATTGGCTAATCCCCCGAACATTCCGATTAGTAACCAAGGTAGTCGGGCCGAGGTTTGGGTAAAAACAGTATCGGTACTTTCCACATCCTGAGAAAGACCGGATGCCAATTGGTAATCTCTTTCCGATTGTTCTCGTACCTGGTCCATGACATCATCGACAGTAATGCGGCCTACCAGGCGTCCAATACTGTCTATTACGGGTACGGCGACCAAATTGTATTTTTCAAAAATTTGCGCAACCTCTTCTACCGGAGTATCGGTTTTGACCGAAACCGGATCTTTTTTCATCACGTGTTTAATTTTGGAAACAGAAGGGTTGGTAATCATCTTTTTTAGTGGAAAAACACCCCGCAGGCGTTCGTCGTCATCAACTACATATACATAATATATTTCGTCCATGTCTTCGGCCTGCTGTCGCATTTCTTTCAGGCATTCCGGCATACTCCAGTTTTCGTTTACCACCACCATTTCGGTTCCCATCAGACCTCCGGCCGTATCTTCGTCGTATTTTAAAAGATCGACGATATCTCCGGCTTGTTCTACGTCGTCGATATGCGAAAGGATTTCCTCCTGGGCTTCTTCGTCGAGTTCACGTATAAGGTCTACTGCGTCGTCAGTATCGAGATGGTCGATAAATTGTTTTGCAATGGTCTCGTTAGGAAGATGTTTCAGCATTTTTTTACGATCGTCTTCGTCGAGTTCCATCAGTACGTCGGCAGCCTTTTCGCTGTCGAGCAAAAGGTATATGAACTCTGCTTCGTCGAGATCGAGAGAATGATATAATTCCGCTATATCGGCCGGGTGTAAAGGTTCGAGTAAAACGCGGGCTTTTTCTTCGTCTTTATTTTTTATAATCTGTTGAAAATCTTTAATGTATTCTTCTGTAAATTGTTCCATCAGAAGTGATATTTGAGGGCACCGGATCATTTTATTCCGGTAAATCCATTGTTTTTAAAGCAATAATATTTTTTCTATTTGGTTGGTAAGATCTACAAAGTTTCTTACCGATAGTTGTTCTGGTCGCAGGTCGAACACAGCATCGTTACAGAAATCGCTTTTATTTCCTAATAACGGTTTTAAAGAATTTCGCAATGTTTTTCTTCTTTGGTTGAAAGAAGTTTTTACGACTCGGCGAAACAATGTTTCGTTACATCCCAGATCGGTCGTAGAGTTACGGGTCATTTTAATAACTGCCGATTTTACTTTTGGCGGAGGATTGAACACATGTTCGGGAACGGTAAATAAATATTCTATATGGTACCAAGCCTGTAACAATACGCTAAGTATTCCGTAAGTTTTACTACCCGGAGGAGCTGCCATCCTTTCCGCTACTTCTTTTTGTATCATCCCGCTGCAACAAAGTATTTTATCTTTGTAATCGAGTACTTTAAAGAATATTTGGCTCGAAATATTGTAAGGATAATTACCTATTACACAAAATTCGCCAGAAAATAAAACCTTCAGATCGAGTTTTAGAAAATCTTCTTCGATAATGCGATCTTTTAATTGTGGAAAGTTTTGCTTCAGATAAGAAACCGATTCGTTATCGAGTTCTACGACCGTTAAATCGTGTTCTTCGTCAAGCAGAAATTGGGTAAGTACTCCCATTCCGGGGCCGATTTCAAGAACGGGCATTCCTTTATAACCCGACAATGTCCCGGATATTTTTCGGGCAATGTCGAGGTCTTTCAGGAAATGCTGTCCCAGCGATTTCTTAGGTCTTACGGTGTTCATCATCCTTTAATTTTCCGGTTGTTTTATGTTAATCAATGTGTAAACGTAAATACAAAATTAAATAAACACATTGAGCTATTACAAAGTTGTGGATAAAAATGTATCTTTGTGTGACACAAAGGTACAATAATATTTTTTAAATCGATAAAATTGAAAAAATTACTCCGAAATACACTTAAATTTATAGTGCCCTTATTTATTGGTATAGCTATATTCTGGCTTTTATACAGAAATCTGGATATGAAAAAGATTTGGGGTATATTACAATCGGGAATTAACTACTACTGGATCTTTCTATCGATGGTTATCGGTTTGTTCAGTCATATATTTAGGGCTTTACGGTGGAGGATACAGTTACGAACACTGGGGACCGATCCTTCGATGAGAACATTGACTAACGCTATTTTCGGCACTTATGCCATGAACCTCATTTTCCCTCGTTTGGGAGAGGTCTGGCGTTGCGGATATGTGGCACGTCGTGAAAAGATGTCGTTTACGCAGGCTTTGGGATCTGTTTTTTCCGACCGGCTTTGCGATACTTTGGCAGTTGTATTGCTTACTGTAGGAATTTTCTTTTTACAAATGCCGATTTTTAGGAGTTTTTTACGTAAATTTCCTACTATCGAAGAGGCTGCCTGGCACCTGATTACTTCTCCTTGGCTATATGTAGGATTGATTGTTATCATTATTGCATTAGTATGGTTGTTTTGTCGTAAGACCGAAAATAAATACGTACTTAAAGTAAAGTCGATGGTAAATAACCTTTGGTGCGGATTTAAAACCGTACTCGAAATGAAACAAAAATTCTTGTTTTTATTTTATACGGTAATGATTTGGTTCTGTTACTTTATGCAATTATATGTTTGCTTGTTTGCCTTTCAGGCGACACAGGACTTGGGTGTTTTAGCTGCGCTTACCCTTTTCATTATGGGAAGTATAAGTATGGGTATTCCGGTACAGGGAGGTTTGGGACCATGGCACTTGGCTATAATTGCAACGCTTTCTTTATATGGAGTAGAAGAAAACGCTGCAGGTGCATTTGCTTTGGTTGCTCACGGAGTACAAATGATCCTGATTATCATTTTGGGTATTTATACTGTTTTTTCTATCGCTCTCGAAAAAAAAAGCGATGTATCGGTTCCTTTGGTCGGGAAAACAATTGATGAAATTCCGGTAAGTAATTAACTTGATTTACTTAAATAATATTGCTATGAATAAAGAAATCGCCATGCTCGAACCGCAGGAATTGTGGTTGCGTTTTAGTGAAATTTGTGATATACCGCGTCCTTCAGGGCATCTCGATAAGATTACCGAATATATAATGAATTATGGTAAGAGTCTCGGACTTGATACCTCTATCGATGAAGCCGGGAATGTACTGATTCGTAAACCAGCTACCCCTGGGATGGAAGGTTATAAAACGGTTGTACTGCAAGGGCATCTCGATATGGTTCCGCAAAAAAATCAGTCGGTAACGCATAATTTCGAAAACGATCCTATCGATGTCTACATCGATGGTGATTGGGTTACGGCAAGGGATACGACATTGGGGGCTGATAATGGCATAGGAGTTGCTTCTATTTTAGCGATTTTAGGTTCGAATACTTTGAAACACGGCCCTTTGGAAGCATTATTTACTTATGATGAAGAAACGGGTATGTATGGAGCGATCGGTCTAAAATCCGATTTGTTGAAGGCAGATATTTTATTGAATACCGATTCGGAACAAGAGGGAGAGCTTTATGTAAGTTGTGCAGGAGGCTTGGATATAAATGCCTCATTCCAATATAAAGATATACCGTATGTTTTGTGTGAAGACGAAATAGCTGTGAAGTTGCATATTAAGGGACTGAAGGGAGGTCATTCGGGAGTAGATATCCATTTGGGCAGAGCAAATGCGAATAAATTGCTCTTCCGTTTTTTGAAGTATGCAGTTCAGGAATATGAAGCACGCCTTGCATGGGTAAGCGGAGGAACTTTGAGAAATGCTATTCCGCGTGAAGCGACGGCTGTTGTGATTATTCCTACCGAATGGAAAAATGATTTTTATGAGGAAGTAGCAGTTTTTGAATCGGTATTTAAGCATGAATACGAAACGATAGAAGATTCTATTATGTTTATGGCAGAAGATACTGATACTCCGAAAACACTTATTCCCGAACCGATACAAGATGATCTTATTAATGCAGTTGTCGCTTGTCGAAATGGAGTTTCACGTATGATTCCCGATGTTCCCGGTATTGTGGAGACTTCATCTAACCTTGCTATCGTTGAATCGTCGGAGGAACTGATCGAAATAAAAATATTGGTACGGAGTTCCAGCGAAACAATGAAATCGGAATTGGCATCGAGCCTTGAAAGTACTTTCTTGTTGGCGGGTGCGAAGGTAGAGGAAAGCGGAGGGTATCCGGGTTGGGAACCTAATATGAAATCCCCGATATTGAATATTGCGAAAAAGGTACATAAAGATGTTTTAGGTACAGAACCTGAAATAATGATTATACATGCTGGGCTTGAGTGTGGTATTATAGGATCGAAATATCCTAACCTCGATATGATTTCTTTCGGTCCTACCATTAAATATCCTCATTCTCCAGATGAGAAAGTCGATATTGCTTCGGTTGACCGTTATTGGAAATTTCTAACAAATTTACTTGAAAATATTCCCAGGCGTTAAACCATTGTTATTTTTATTTGTCTAATTACTGTCAGAAATGACAGTTTTTAATAAATCGGAGTGATCAGGAGAAAGGCAATTCTTAGTATGAGTCTGTTCGGATCACCCCGTTTGTTTTGAGAATTGTGCGGAGTTATAGAGAGAAGTGGATAGAGAATAGTTTTATCGAATATGCTTAAAAATAAGATTGCTAAGAGATTGCTTAAGATAGGTGTGCCGTTGCTTTTGGTAGGCGGACTTATATATTATAAAATAATTTATTACCCATCGCCCGATCAATCTGGATCCCCAAAAAAGTCAGGGGAAAAAAGTATACCTGTAAATGCTTATGTTATAAAGCCTCAGAAGCTCAATGACGGAATACAGGCTGTAGGTACCCTTATGCCGGCAGAAGAAGTAGACTTGGTTGCGGAAACATCCGGGAAAGTGACCGGAATTTTTTTTAAGGAAGGAACCCGGGTAGATAAGGGAACATTACTTGTAAAAGTGGATGATTCGGATCTACAGGCTCAGTTATTGAGAGCCCAATATCAGCATAAGCTTTTATCGGAACGGCTCGAACGTCAGCGTATTCTTTTCGAAAAGGATGCGGTGAGTCGCGAAGAATATGATCAAGTGCAGACTGATTATAACATGGTTGAAGCCGATATGGAATTGTTGAAGGTAAAAATTGCGAAAACTGAGTTAAGAGCTCCCTTTTCGGGTATTATAGGTTTTAGAAATGTTAGTTTGGGGGCTTATTTGCAAAACAATATTATCGTAAGTCATTTGGTGGATGACAGTCGTTTGAAAATCGATTTTTCGATTCCTGAAAAATATGCCTCCCGTGATTTGAATGGAGCTATGGTAAAATTCCGGACGGAATCCTCCGACAGAGAATTTTCTGCCCGTATATATGCGATCGATCCCCGGGTAGATACTAAAACAAGAACTATTCTATTGAGGGCTATTTGTGAAAATTTCGACAAAGCGCTATCTCCTGGTATGTTTGCCCGTATAAACCTTATAACGGGACGCACGAACAAAGCGATATTAATCCCTACACAATCGGTGGTTCCCGATATGGATGGAAAAAGTGTTTGGGTATTGCGTAACGGGAAAGCTTATAGTCAAAAAGTAGAAACCGGACAACGTACAGAAGACCGTATAGAAGTAATTTCAGGAGTTATGATGGGAGATACTATTTTGATTTCAGGTTTGATGCAAGTTAGAGAGGGTTCCTCTTTGAAACTGTCGAAAGTAGAATAGTAGAGTATGACAATATTATGAAAACACTAATTTTATGAGTTTATCTTCTGTCAGTATAAAGCGTCCGGTGTTGGCTACGGTCCTGAATGTTTTGTTCATTATTGTAGGGCTTATCGGTGTATCTTTTTTAGGTGTACGTGATTATCCGAGTGTTGATCCCCCTATTATTACAGTAAGTACGACTTTTACAGGTGCCAATGCCGATGTAATAGAGACACAAATAACCGAGCCGTTAGAGTCCGCAATAAATGGAATTCCCGGTATACGTACTTTGAAAAGCCAGAGTAGAGACGGAAGAAGTAATATTACGGTCGAATTCGAACTTGAAGTACCGCTCGAAACGGCAGCGAATGATGTTCGTGATAAAGTCTCGGGAGCCATGAGCAAGTTACCCAAAGATATAGATCCGCCGGTGGTTACAAAAGCCGATGCCGATGCGCAGCCGATTTTCGGAATTTATTTGAGTAGCGACAAGCGTTCGATTATTGATGTAAGTACTTATGCCGACTTACATGTTAAGGAACGGCTACAAACTATTTTTGGGGTGAGTAGCGTAGAAATATGGGGAGAAAAACGGCTGGCGGTACGTATGAAGATGGATCCTATGTTGCTTTCGGCTTACGGACTTACCCCCATGGATGTAAGCGATGCGGTGTCGAGGGAAAATGTAGAATTGCCTTCGGGGCGAGTAGAAGGAGATAATACCGAACTAACGGTACGAACATTAGGTCGCTTAATGTCTGTCGATGATTTTAATAATCTTATTATCAGCAAAAATAACGGACGTGTTGTACGGTTTAAAGATATTGGAAAAGCAACTATAGATGCTGAAAATACTCGTTCGATAATGAAAATGAACGGTAAGCCGATGGTTGGTTGTGTGATTATACCGCAGCCTGGGGCTAATTATGTAGATATTGTCGATCGTGCATATAAAGTACTTGAGGATATAAAAAGTGATTTGCCGGAAGATATTAGCTGTGGAATTTATATGGATGATACTATTTTTATCCGTAATTCGATCAAAGAAGTTGAAAGTACGATAGTCGAGGCATTCGTGCTGGTCGTGCTTATTATATTTCTTTTCCTGCGAAATTGGCGTACGACCCTCATTCCCGTTCTTACCATACCTATATCGCTTATCGGTACGTTTTTCGTTATGTATTTAGCCGGTTTTACGATCAATATACTAACTCTGCTCGCTATAGTTTTGTCGATAGGCCTTGTAGTAGATGATGCGATCGTGGTAATGGAGAATATATATAATAAAGTTGAGAGAGGGATGTCTCCACTCGAAGCCGGATATAAAGGTTCGGAGGAGATATTTTTTGCCGTTATCGCGACAACGATTTCATTAGTAGCTGTTTTTGTTCCTATTGTGTTTTTACAGGGAACCACTGGAAGGCTTTTTCGTGAATTCAGTGTAGTAATAGCTGGAGCTGTACTTATTTCGGCGTTTGTAGCATTGTCTTTTACCCCGATGATTTCTACTAAATTACTTACGAAAAATGCAACCGATAATTGGTTTTATAAAAAGACCGAGCCATTTTTTTCGTGGTTGACACAAGCTTATCGAAATACCCTCGATAGTTTTATGCGTTATCGTTTTTTAGCCGTAGTGATACTTATGCTGGCTGCTGGGGCTATCGGATTTTTCTGGAAGAATTTACCTTCTGAAATGGCTCCTGTAGAGGATCGCTCGCAATTGAGAATAAATTCTACGGCGACTGAAGGAACCAGTTTTTCGTATATGAGCCAATATATCGATGATTTGGTTACTTATCTTGCCGAAGAAGTACCCGAACAGGATCTTACTATGTCTTTGGTAGGAAGAGGAGGGCAGACTAATTCTGCATTTTGTAATTTAATGCTACTTCCTCCCGAAAACCGTTCCCGCACACAACAGGAAATTAATGACGATTTGGCACCTAAAATGAAACAACTTACCGGAGCTCGTTCTATGGTAGCCCAGCGTCAGACGTTTGGAAACCGTCGAGGAGGATTACCTGTCGAATATGTAATACAAGCCAAAAATTTGGACGATTTGAAAACGACTTTACCGGTTTTTATGGAAGAAGTTTCCAAAAGCCCGATGTTTTCGGCGTACGATCTCGATTTGAAGTTTACCAAACCCGAACTTACGATCAGTATCAATCGGGATAAAGCCTCGTTATTGGGAGTATCGGTACAGGATATTTCTCGTACACTACAGCTTACGATGAGTGATCAGCGTATCGGATATTATATTCTGAATGGAAAACAGTATCAGATAATAACCGAATTCGACCGGGAACGTCGCAACAAACCGGGAGATCTTACCAATGTATATGTACGTAATAAAGATAACCAGCTTATTGGTCTCGACAATCTTGTATATATGCAAGAGAGTAGTACGCCGCCACGTTTGTTCCGATACGACAGATTTGTATCGGCCACAGTTTCGGCCTCTCCTGCAAAAGGGAAAACGTTGGGACAGGGAATCGAAGAGATGGATCGTATTGCGGCTAAAGTATTAAATGATGATTTTAAAACGACACTGTCTGGTAATTCCAAAGATTTTGTGGAGAGTTCTTCGAGCCTTTTGTTTGCATTCGTATTGGCATTGGTTTTTATTTATCTGGTTTTATCGGCCCAGTTCGAGAGTTTCCGTGATCCGTTGATTATCATGTTTACCGTTCCGCTTGCCCTCGTGGGAGCAATGTTGTCACTTTGGTATTTTAATCAGACAATGAATATTTTTAGTCAGATTGGTATTATCATGCTTATCGGGCTTGTATCGAAGAATGGAATTTTGATTGTCGAATTTGCAAATCAGCGTAAAGCAGAAGGCTTATCGATGCGGGATGCTATTTCAGAGGCTTCGGCCGCTCGTTTTCGTCCGATTCTCATGACCAGCCTTTCTACGGTTTTGGGAACATTGCCTATGGCATTAGCTACCGGAGCTGGGTCGGAAAGTCGTATTGCAATGGGAATTGCCGTTGTGGGAGGTATGATTTGTGCGACAGGACTCACTCTTTATGTGATACCAGCGATATATACTTATCTGTCGGCATCTAAAATTAAAAATAGAGAAAAGCAAATGCTATCATGAAAAGGAAGTTTTTAGTTTTCATTATTTTTTCTGTTATTATCGATTTACCGGCGCAGAATAAATTATCGCTTCAGGATTGTATCGATCGGGCGCTCGATGCTAATTACGGTATTCGTATTGCCCGTAATGAACAGCAAATAAATCGTAATAATTATAATGTTTCTGATTTTTTACCGGTAGTTTCCGCATCAGGTACACAAAAACAGTCTAATCTTAACAGACAAACAAAAGCAGATGGGGGATCGTCCTCTAAAGGTAAATTATCGGATAGTTTCGGTGCCGGTGTAGGATTGGACTGGACCTTATTTGACGGGCTTGCCATGTTTACCTCTCGAGAAAGAAATAAAGAGCTCATTACCAGTGGCGAATTACGTACCCGACTTGCCATCGAGAATCTGATAGCACAGGTAAGTACCGAATATTATAAAGTTCTTGTACAGCAATATTTGTTGGAAGCAGCCCGCCAATCGCTTAATATTTCGATTCAGCGGTATGAAATCGCTCGACAGAAAAATAATATCGGGAGTATATCGGGCCTTGAATTTAAACAAACTAAAATAGACCTGAATACCGATAGTTCTTCATTTGTAAAACAACAGGAATTGGTTAAGAGTGCTTATATTTCATTGAATACGTTGATGAATGAGAATTTGGGAAATACGGGGTATGTGAAAGATTCCATCGAGTTGTTACCCATGTTATCGGAAGAGGAGATTTATGCACTCATGCTTGAAAATAACACGACATTGTTATTGGCTAAACAAGAAAACCGTTTATCGGAATTAGATGTAAAATTAGCGCGGTCGGCCTATTTCCCCATATTCGATTTTTCGGCAGGATATAGTTTTTCACGAACATCCACTCCCGATTCGTATTCTACTTTTAATCAAACGACAGGGCCTTATTGGGGATTTTCTTTAAACATTCCTATTTTTAATCGGCTCGATACGAAACGTAAAATAAAGAATGCCGAGATTGTTCGTGAAAATACGATGTTGACTTATAAGGATGCCGAATTGCAAATGCGAGGTAATTTAGCTCAATTATATAATACCTATCAGAATAATTTATTGATGGTAAATTTCGAAAATGAGAGTGCATTGGTCGCACTAACGACTATGACTGCCGCTCTCGATCGTTATCGTTTGGGAAACCTGTCGGGAATAGAATTCCGTGAATTTCAGAGGAGTTATCTCGATGCTGTCAGTCGAAAAGTAAATGCTGAATTTCAGGCAAAATCGTCCGAAATATCTTTGTTGCTTATAAGTGGCCGGTTATAGTTTCTTTTTGTATATTTGCTTATAAATCACATTATCATGAAAAAGTATATTTTCACATTTTCCTTATTTTTTTTATGTGCCCTTTCTATTGCACAAACTTATGAGCGTAAAGTGTTTGTATCTCCTCAAACAGGAGATACATTAAAGTATCGGTTATTGACTCCCCAAAGTGAGAAAAAACAGAAGAAGTATCCTTTGGTATTGTTTTTACATGGTGCTGGGGAACGGGGTAGTGATAACGAGGCTCAGTTAAAACATTGTACCGGTGCTTTTTTAAATCCGGTAAATAGAGATAAATTTCCGGCTTATGTTCTCGTACCTCAATGTCCGAAAGGGGTGTGGTGGGCATTTCGTCCGGGAGACCAGGCTCAGGAAACTTTTCCCGCCTCATATGAAATATCACCTTTGTTGAGTGATGTTAAGGCTTTGCTCGACTGTTATATTGCTCGACCTGATATCGACCCTTCACGCGTTTATATCGTAGGAATATCGATGGGAGGGATGGCAACGTTCGATATGGTATGTCGTTTTCCCGAAGTATTTGCGGCCGCTATTCCTATTTGTGGAGGGGTAAATCCGGTACGACTATCGGCTGCGAAAAATGTAAAAATGCGTATTTATCATGGTGACAGTGATACGATTGTCCCTGTAAAATATTCTCGTGAAGCATACCAGGCATTAAAAAAATGTGGAGGTAAGGTCGAGTATATCGAATTTGTCGGTTGCGATCATGATTCTTGGAATCCGGCATTCAACACTCCCGGTTTTATGGATTGGATATTTTCACAGAAAAAGTAGCAGACAAAAAAGGCATGGTGATAAAGAACAGGATAATTATAGTGAAATCTTTTTTCATTATATCAGTTATTTTATTTGCATTTGATGTATTTGCATACGATTTTATTGGAAAAAAAGAGGTTGAATTAGAACGTAAAATCGACGAACTGATTTCCCGAATGACGTTATCGGAAAAAATCGGGCAGCTAAATCAGCTTAATGGTAACGGATTGTCTGATAATCTGAAATCGCAAATTCGAAACGGCTCGGTGGGAACCATGTTAAACGAAGTAAATCCCGAAATCAGTAACGAGTTACAACGTATAGCTGTAGAGGAAAGCCGTTTGGGTATTCCTTTGATTTTTGCAAGAGATGTTATACACGGATTTAAGACTGTTTTTCCGATTCCGTTAGCTCAGGCTGCCAGTTGGGATGAGGAAATTGTTAAAAAAGGTGCACGTATTGCGGCAGAAGAGGCTACCTCGAGAGGTATTCGTTGGACATTTGCGCCCATGCTCGATATATCAAGAGATGCTCGTTGGGGACGTATTATCGAAAGTTTGGGTGAGGACCCGTATTTAGCCTCACGTTTAGGGGTAGCTATGGTGGAAGGATTTCAGGGAAAATCTCTTTCTTCTCCTAATGGAATGGCCGCTTGCTTAAAACATTTTTGCGGTTATGGTGCCGTAGAGGGTGGCCGTGATTATAATACGACACAGATATCGGAAGAACAGTTGAGGAATATCTATTTTGTTCCGTTCAAATCTTGTATAAATGCCGGTGCAGCTACATTAATGGCGGCGTTTAATGATTTGAATGGTGTTCCGTGTACGGCAAACCGGTATTTGTTAAATACGGTTTTGCGTAGCGACTGGAACTTCGACGGTGTAGTCGTGAGTGACTGGAATTCGGTACATGAATTGATAAATCACGGTTATGCCCGGGATGGGAAACAGGCCGCCGAACTGGCTGTAAATGCAGGAGTCGATATCGATATGATGAGCCTCGATTATATTTCTTCATTAGAGGGTTCGGTTAAAGAGAAAGTTGTTAAAGAATCGGTGATTGATAATGCCGTTCGGAATATATTAAGGCTTAAATTCCGATTGGGGTTATTTCATAATCCTTATGTAGAAATCAAGAATGATGTATTTTATACTCCTGAATATTTAGAAGCGGCCAAAGAGTCGGCAATAAAAAGCTGTGTATTGTTGAAGAATACAGATAAAGCGCTTCCTTTGTCAGAGAAGATAAAAAGTATTGCGGTAATAGGACCTATGGCCGATGCTCCGGCTGATCAGTTGGGTGCCTGGACAATGGATGGTGAAAGACAACATACAATTACCCCGTTGCAGGATTTGAAAAAAAGGTACGGAAATACGATTGTTATCAATTATGTAAAAGGGCTTGATTATAGTCGTGACCTCGACCGGAAAAATTTTGAAGCTGCTGTTGCTGCCGTTGAAAAAAGTGATGTCGTTCTGTTTTTTGCAGGAGAAGAGGCCGGTTTGACGGGAGAGGCTCGTTGTCGTGCTGATATCTCGTTACCGGGTGCACAGAAGGATTTATTGTCTGAAATTGCAGCTGCCGGAAAGCCGATTATACTCATAATGTTGGCGGGACGTCCGATCGAAATATATAAGGAATTACCTTTGGTAAAGGCTTTTTTATATGCGTGGCATCCGGGTACGATGGGGGGACCGGCTATTATCGATTTATTGTTCGGGAAGGCTGTTCCATCCGGTCGTTTGCCGATAAGTTATCCTATGGTATCGGCCCAGTTACCTTATTATTATAACCATAAAAATACCGGCAGGCCGGCTGTCGGAGATTTGGTTATGATGGAGAATATGCAACAGAATGAAATACAGACTTCGTTCGGTCATACATGTTATTATCTCGATGCAGGACGCGATCCGTTATATCCTTTCGGTTACGGACTTTCATATACGACTTTCCGGTATGGAGAATTAAATTTAAGTGCGAATGATATGACAGAACAGAGTAAACTGACGGTTTCCGTTCCTGTTACAAATACCGGTAATATTATGGCTACAGAGACGGTACAATTATATATACGAGATGTAATAGCGTCAGTTACTCGTCCGGTAAAGGAACTTAAGGCTTACCGTAAGGTCTGTTTGAAACCGGGTGAAGAAAAAAATATTGTTTTCGAAATAAGTATCGATGATCTGAAATTCTACACTGCGAATGGAGAATATAGGGCAGAACCCGGTGAATTTATTGTGTATGTAGGGGCAAACAGCAGAGATGTAAAAGAGGTTTCCTTTACCTTAAAATAAAAGATTTGAACAAAACACTGCCGGAACTTTACATTTTGAAAGTTCCGGCAGTATTAATGTTTACTATACATGAAATAATTATAGATAACCTCGTATAATACCTCTTTGTGAATTCCGTACGAAAAGAATAATTTCGTCCCGTTCTTTTGTTGCGGGTAATTCTGCTTCGATACGTTCTATAGCGTCTGAATTATTTAATCCAGACAGGTAAAGATAACGATATATTTCCTGAATATCCCGTATTGTTTCGTTCGTAAAGTTGCGGCGCCGTAGTCCTATTGAATTAATTCCTGCATAAGAAATGGGATTACGAGCAGCTTTCACGAAAGGCGGAATATCTTTATTTACTAAAGATCCTCCTTGTATCATTACGTGTGCACCGATATGGGAGAATTGATGTACCAATGTACCTCCTCCGATAATTGCATAATCATCTACTTGAACTTCGCCTGCGATTTGGGTAGCATTAGCCATTATAATGTTATTTCTGATTACGCAATCATGAGCGATATGCACATAGGCCATTAGTAAACAATTATTACCGATTACGGTTTTACCTTTTGCAGCAGTGCCCCGGTTTATTGTTACACATTCTCTGATAGTTGTATTATCACCGATCTCGACAACCGTTTCTTCTCCTTTGAATTTCAGGTCCTGAGGAATCCCAGAAATTACCGATCCTGGGAATATTCGGCAGTTTTTCCCGATACGGGCACCTTCGAGTATGGTTACGTTAGACCCGATGTGAGTCCCTTCTTCGATAACCACGTTCTTGTCGATCGTTACAAAAGGTTCGATTACGACATTCGATGCGATTTTCGCTTCGGGATGTACATAAGCTAATGGTTGTTTCATTTACTATTTATTTTTTATTATTTGAGCCATGAATTCGCATTCGGTAGTAATTTTTTCCCCAACAAACGCATAACCTTTCATATAAGCGCATCCACGACGAAGTTCTGTCATAAAGGATATATGAAATATGACTGTATCGCCGGGAACTACTTTCTGACGGAACTTAACATTATCTATTTTTAGGAAATACGTTGAATATTTTTCGGGGTCTTCCACCGAATTAAGTACAAGCAGTCCTCCCGTTTGGGCCATTGCTTCTATTAGTAAAACGCCTGGAGTAACAGGTTCATTCGGAAAATGTCCCTGAAAGAACGGTTCGTTAGTTGTAAAGTTTTTTACACCTACGATATGATTTTTACCAATCTCAATAATTTTATCTACCAGTAACATGGGATACCGATGCGGAAGTAATTCTTTGATGCGGTTTACATCCATGATCGGCTCAGTATTTGGATTATAGATAGGAGCTTGTATATCTTGTCTTTTTATTTCTTTACGAAGCATCCGTGCCAGTTGATTGTTTATTTTATGGCCGGGGCGGGTAGCGATGATACGGCCTTTAATGGGTTTCCCCACTAATGCGACATCACCCAATATGTCGAGGAGTTTGTGACGGGCAGGTTCGTTGTCGTAAACCAGTGGTTTGTTATTTATATAACCGAGTTGATCGACATGTTTATGAGGTACGCCCATCAGATCTGCTAATCGGTCGAGTTCTTCCTGTGATGTTTTTTGGTCGTAAATGACGATTGCGTTATCGAGGTCGCCACCCTTAATCAGATTATGTTTAACCAGCGGTTCTATTTCACGTACAAAAACGAATGTACGGCTTGCTGCGATCTCCTGAGAAAAATTTTGTAAATTTTCGAGACTTGCGAATTGGTTACTTAATACGGGTGAGTCGAAAGATATAAGAGTGTTTATGCTGAAATCGTCATCGGGTAAAACCAGTAAACGAGCTCCCGTATTTTCATCACAGACTTCGATTTTGTTTTTTATAATGAAGTATTCCCGTTCAGCATTTTGTTCGATAGTTCCCACTCGTTCTATCGCCTCTGCGTAATATCGTGCGCTACCGTCGAGGATCGGAAATTCAGGGGCATTAACCTGTATCAGGCAGTTGTCGATTTCAAAACCGTAAAGGGCCGCCATTGCATGTTCGATGGTACTGACCACTACGTTATTTTTACCGATAACAGTTCCTCGTTGAGTTTCTATTACGTTATCGGCAACAGCTTCTAAAATGGGTTGGTCTTCGAGATCGGTACGTTGTATTTTATAACCATGGTTTTCGTGTGCGGGAATGAATGTAATTGTAATATCCATTCCGGTATGTAATCCTTTTCCGGAAAGAGAAAAACTTTCTTTTAGAGTTTTTTGTTTCATAGTCAATTTTTAATTTCAGAAAGAGAACCGTTTTAATTATTTATCTATCTTTTTTTTCAGGTTCTCTATTTCTTCCTGTAATTCCCTGATTGTTTTGTTCAATTCGGGTAATTTTTTAATCATTACAACCGAACGGGCAAATTCACGAGCGGGCACTGCAGGATATCCTAAAAGCGTAACATCGGACTTTACATGGTTGGGAATACCCGATTGAGCACCTATATTAACTCTGTCTCCAATGGTAATATGCCCAGCAAAACCCACTTGTCCGCCTATCATACAATTATTTCCTATTTTGGTAGAACCGGCAATTCCCGTTTGAGCGGCTATTACCGTATTGCTTCCTACCTCTACATTGTGGGCGACTTGTATCAGATTATCGAGTTTGGCTCCTTCATGTACGATAGTAGAACCCATTGTGGCCCTGTCTATGGTCGTATTAGCACCTATCTCTACATGATCTTCTATAATTACATTACCGATCTGTGCGATTTTTTGATAACTTCCGTTATTCGGTGCGAATCCGAAACCATCGGCTCCGATTACTGTTCCGGCATGTATCATACAATCTTTGCCAATAACGCAGTCGTGGTATATTTTTACGCCTGGATAAAGGGTTGTATTATCTCCGATTGTTACATTATCTCCGATATATACTTGCGGGTATATCTTTATATTTTCCCCGAGTTTTACATTTTCGCCTATAAATGTAAAAGCACCTATATATATAGACTGGGGAACAGACGTATTCGCTGCAATGACTGCTGTACTATCTATGCCTTTTTTTTCGGGACGAGCCTGATTTACCATGTTAAGTAATTGTGCAATACAAGAATACGCGTCATCTACTTTTATGAGAGTCACTGAAACTTTTTCTTCGGGGATAAAATCTCGGTTAACCAGAACGACGCTTGCTCGTGTGGTATACAGATAGTGATTATATTTGGGATTTGCCAAAAAGGTAAGGGTTTCCGGTTGGCCATCATCGATTTTCGACAGGTTATTTACTTTTATCTGTCCGTCCCCGATGACTTCTCCCTGCAGAAAATCTGCAATTTGCTGAGCTGTAAATTCCATTATATGATAATTAGGGTGTTATCTTAAATTTTTGCAAACCGATTATGAAATGCAAATTACGTGTTTTTTTTTCAATATTTAAGAAAGATGGGTTTACTTTTTATATTCTGAGATAGTATTGGGATGAATATAGGTGTTATAAAAATGAAAAGATGTATTTTGGTATTATAGAAAAAGGATTTATCTTTTATAAAATGATTTTACTATTGCTTTAAATGATACGATTTAACGATCAAAATGAAAGATATGATAAATAGAGAGTTGATTTTCTTTATAAAAAAAGTACAGGTATAAATATTTTGGTTATTTTTGCAGTCTGTTTTGCCGGATGGGGGCGATGTATTCGTTTTTTCCGTAAAAAAACAGCTAATTATTTATATGTAATTTCTATATTTATGAAGCTATTACAAGCAAAATTAGTGAAGTATGATGCGCCTCAGAAGGCGAAAGCACTGGGTGTATATCCGTACTTTAGAAAAATCGAGAGCGATCAGGATACCGAAGTTCTGATAAACGGGAAGAAGGTATTGATGTTCGGTTCGAACAGTTATATGGGATTAACCAATCATCCGAAAATTAAAGAAGCGGCTATTGCAGCTACTAAAAAATATGGGACCGGTTGTGCTGGTTCCCGTTTTCTGAATGGAACACTCGATATTCATGTAGAGTTGGAGGACCGTTTGGCCCGATTTGTAGGTAAAGAGGAAGCGATCGTTTATTCTACTGGTTTTCAAGTTAATCTGGGAGTAGTATCATGCCTGACAGGACGTGAGGATTATATTATTTGGGATGAACTCGATCATGCATCGATTATAGAGGGACGTCGTTTGTCGTTTTCCACATCGTTAAAATATAAGCATAACGATATGGAATCTTTAGAGAAAGTGTTGAAATCCTGCAAAGAAGATAAGGTGAAACTTATCGTTACCGACGGGGTTTTCAGTATGGAAGGCGACGTGGCTAAACTTCCCGAGATTGTGGCTCTGGCTAAAAAATACAATGCATCGGTAATGGTAGATGAGGCCCATGGAATAGGTGTTTTTGGGAAACAGGGTAGAGGTACTTGTGATCATTTCGAAGTAACAAAAGATGTTGATCTGATTATGGGTACTTTTAGTAAGTCTTTTGCTTCATTGGGTGGTTTTATAGCTACCGATTCGATTACTGCAAATTTTTTGAGACATAATTCACGTTCCTATATTTTTAGTGCGAGCATTACGCCTGCATCTACAGCAGCCGTATCTGCAGCACTCGATATCATAGAGAACGAACCCGAACGTATGGAAAATTTATGGGCCGTGACTCATTATGCACTTGATGGTTTCAGAAATATGGGTTGTGAAATCGGAAATACTTCGACTCCTATCATTCCTTTATTTATTCGGGATAATGAGAAAACATTCCGGGTAACACGTATGCTTTTCGATGAGGGTGTATTTGTAAATCCGGTTGTTGCTCCGGCGGTTTCTCCTAATGATACGCTAATTCGTTTTTCTCTTATGGCTACCCATACCAAGAAACAGGTAGATTTTGCTCTCGACAAGATAAATAAATGTTTTAAACAACTCGATATTATTTGATAAGAAATAATTTTATTCAAGGTAGGCCGGAACAATTTTTATGTTCCGGCTTATTTTTTAGGAATATGCTGATTTGTCGGCTGGTGCCTTTTGGGGGTGTTGTGTATTAAACTTTTAAGGGCATTATGTGTTTATATACTACACTAAAAAGAATGATATGAGCCGGAGAACCGAATTAGAAAAAGAAATAGAGATTGCTCAAAAGCGACTGGATAATGCCTCCGAAGATACCCCTCGGGATGTTAAAGATGCATGGGAAAAAGAATTGAACAGTCTTTCGGTAGAACTGAATAATTTGTATGATGATGATGAATTGGAAGATTCCTGAGAAATGAGAAGATATTTAATGAGTAAAAGGGTAAAAAGATGAAACTAAATCTGAACTTAATAGAGAGAATTACTATCGGTTATAGATTTATTTTATCGGTTATGTCTTTTGTAAAACTGATAAGAAAGTGCGAATGATTATGAGTGCTCTACGGAGAAACTGTGTATATTAATTAATGAGTCAGGTAAATACTAAAATTAAAAGATAAATACTTAACATCGTAAAAACATCTTAAAAGTAATGTATTTTTTACACTTAAAATCTGTGGCGGTATATTTATTTTATATATTTGAAAAATAATCACAATTTGCTTTGAATTTTCTATAACCGTACCATGAAAAAAATCAACTTTAAAATAAAGTGCTATGAAAAAAATCAACTTATTTTTATTAATGGGTGCTTTGCTTTTTCCCGCCGTTTCCGAGGCTCAGGATTGGCAAATGAAGCAAGGAAAGATTATGACTCCTTGGTCGGAGAATATCGATCCTGAAAATGTCCTGAATGAGTATCCCAGACCGCAGAAAAAACGGGCGGAGTGGATGAATCTTAACGGCATTTGGGATTTGGCTCGAAGAGAAGAAGGAAAATCTGCGATAGGAACTTACCGAAAAGAAGCTTATAATAAAAAAATACTGGTTCCTTTTCCGGTAGAGTCTCCTATATCGGGAATAATGGATACCGATTATTCAAACCAAAATAAATCGTATGTTTATCGTCGGTATTTTGCTCTTCCTGAAAGTATGAAGGGTAAACATATTCTTTTGAATTTCGGTGCTGTCGATTGGTATTGTGCTGTTTTTATTAACGGAACAAAAGTGGGAAGCCACTCGGGAGGATACGATCCTTTTTCATTTGATATTACTAATGCGTTAAAGGAGGATGGCGACCAGGAAATAGTCGTTCAGGTGTATGACCCGACCGATGGAGGAGCTATGCACGGAAAACAGGCCTTAAGTCCTGCGGCTATCGATTATGCGCCTTCGTCCGGAATATGGCAGACAGTATGGCTCGAGCCTGTAGAGGAAACTTATATAACCGATTTTCGTATTATTCCCGATGTCGATAACAGTCAGGTAAAGATAAAGGTTGAAGCAGAAAATGCCGAAGGTTATATTGTGGAAGTGACGGTCATCGATGATGAGACTCCAGTCGCTACTCAAATCATTAATATAAATGAAGAAACTAATATACCTTTAGGCTCTTCCGAGGTTAAACTTTGGTCGCCCGATTCACCTTTTCTTTATGATCTGAGGTTCGAACTGAAAAAAGACGATGTCGTAGCTGATAAGGTTGATAGTTATTTTGGAATGCGGAAGATCGAATTGGGAAAATTACGTGGAAGACCTTATATGTTTTTGAATGATAAACCGCTATTTCAGTATGGCCCGCTCGATCAGGGTTTCTGGCCCGATGGTAATTATACGGCACCTTCGTATGAGGCATGGAAATGGGATATCGAGAAAATGAAAGAATTCGGATTCAATATGATCCGTAAACATATTAAGACCGAACCGGCGCGTTGGTATTACTATTGTGATTCGATAGGTTTAGTAGTATGGCAGGATATGCCGAATTCTTCCAATGAATTTCCCGATCAGACCAAATTATTAGGAAATAACGACTGGGTAAAGAGAAATTTCTTGAAAGAAACCGAAAATATTGTGAAATCCTTGATAAATGTTCCGAGTATTATCGTTTGGGTTCCTTATAATGAAAACTGGGGACAGTTTGGTGCTATTGATCCTTCGCATACGATCAACGGAGTAAATCTTATCCGTAAATTAGATAATACGAGACTTATCAATCCGGCAAGCGGTTGGGTAAATTATGAATTGGGAGACATCGTCGATCGTCATAGTTATCCCAAGCCTGGCATTTACGATAACGCGTACAATAAGAGAGCGACTGTTTGCGGTGAAACCGAAGGTTATGGCTTGAAGATAGATGGTCACATGTATACCGATCAGTATTTTTCATGGACAGAAGTAAATTCGACTCAGGAACTTTCGGAACGGATGAATGAAGTGAATGATTTAGCTTTCGGATTGACGGGAAAAGGATTAAATGCAATCGTTATTACTCAGTTTACCGATGTAGAAAAAGAAATTAACGGATTATATACTTATGACCGTAAAGTTCGTAAACTCGAAGATGATCAGTTTGAAAGTTTTAAGACAGGTGTCATTAAGTTAAAAACAAAAGCTTTGGGTGATTATGTATATCCTTCTGCAGTACAATGTGATACGTTACATTGGTATTATACGATATCGACTTCATCACCGGCTACCGGTTGGAATACCGACTCGGATTTTGATGTAAGTAATTGGAAATACGGATTATCGGGATTTGGACAGGGAGAGATGTCGGGAGCAAGGATAAGGACGGAATGGAATGGAAAAAACTCGATTTATCTCCGTCGAAATTTTGATTTCTCGAAGCTTTCCGATGAGGAGTTTAATGGAATGAAATTGAGTATTTTTAATGATGAGGATTTCGAGGTTTATATTAATGGCGTTTTGGCTGCAAGCGGTACAGGTTATGTTACCGATTATCGTGCTATTGATTTGACCGATGAAGTTAAAAATGCGATACGCCGTACGGGAAATAATCTTATAGCTGTAAAATGTACCCAAGATTGGGGCGGCCAATACATCGACTTAGGTTTTGTAACCGAAATTCCGTTGGATTATGAAAAAAACGAGGGGGAAACACCGGAAGTAATTGTTAAGAAAATAAGTACTCCTGAGGAATTTGATGCCATTCGTAATGATTTAGGCGGTTTTTATGAGCTTACTGCCGATATCGATTTATCTAAGTTTACGAAATTCCTCCCAATCGGGAGTGAAACAGCTCCGTTTACCGGTTTTATCGATGGAAAAGGTTATGCGGTAAAGAATATGAAAATTACAAATTCGGGGGTAAATAATCAAGGTTTGTTCGGTTATACCGAAGGAGCGGTGATACGTAATCTCGAACTTGAGAATTGTAAAGTGATAGGGGCTCAGAATGTAGGGACTTTGTTTGGTAAAGGCCGTGCGACGACGGTTGAAAATGTTGTGGTTACCAAACCTTCGTTATCGGGGACCGACCATGTCGGAGGTATTGGGGGCGCTACGGTAAATGGAGGTCTTATTACTTCGATAAAGAATTGTTATGTTACCGATGGAAATGTATGGTCTTCCGATCTTCAGTTAGGAGGTATAATAGGTTCTGCTAAAAATACCGAAATAGAAAATGTATATTATACAGGGAAGTTGGTAGGATCTACTAACGAAAGTTGTAATGTTGGCGGTATTGTGGGGCTTATAGAATCTGATGAAGTATATATTAATAATGTAGTCTCGTTGGCCTCTTCTTTAAAGGGGGGGATGGTTTCGCCGATATCTCCCAAAACAACCGGAGAGTATAAAAAGAAACTGATTACTTTCGGAACTAATATGTATGCAAGCAATGCAATAGAGGTAGTCGGCGGAACAGTAGATCCAGAATTGGGAGATCTTGCAGCAAGTTATAAGAAACCTCTTTCCGATCTTCAAAAGAGATCTTTCTATGAAGGTATCGGTTGGGATTTTGTAAATGTGTGGTCTTATCCGGAAGGAACCCTTTATCCTGTATTGAAATTTAAAGAAGGAGATGTGTCGGGGCTTGAAACTGTTCAGAAAGTTAATGTAATGAATGTTTCGGCAACTGGTGGTAATATTATTATCGAGACTAAAAAACCGGCTTCTGTTTGGATTTATAATGCTGCAGGTGCTTTAATATCCCGTGTGAATACAAACGGCAACATTATTACTCAAAGTGTGCCTGCCGGTAGTTATATTGTAAAAGCCGTTATTGAAGGTCAAGCTGAAATCGTAAAGATTATAAGCGAATAATTTTATGATAAGAGACGACGGGGAAGGAATAATCTGTCGTTTATAATCCGTAAAGAGGGAGTATAAACATTGCATTACTCCCTCTTTACGGATTATAAAAATACTTAATAGCTTTCAGCAAATATTTTGCGAGCCATTTCTGCATCGACATTTTTATTTTCGCCATAAACTGCTCCGTTTTTTTTCAAACGATTATAGATGATATCTATGGCTTCTGGAGGAATTCCGTATTCCTTCATATGCGTTTTCATTCCCATTTTACGAAAAAAGCCTTCGGTAAGTTGTATGGCTAAGTCTGCTTTTTCGGTGATACTTCCGCTTTGGATACCCCAAACTCTCTCGGCATATTGTGCAAGTTTTTCCATTTTCTGGTTTTTCAAAATCTTTAATAGTGCCGGGTAAACGACAGCCAATGTTTCGGCATGGTCGAGTCCGTAAAGAATGGTGAGCTCGTAACCGATGCGATGAGTTGCCCAATCTTGTGGAACCCCCATCCCGGTAAAACCGTTTAATGCCATTGTTGCACAAAGCATGAAATTTGCCATTGTATCATAATCTGTTTTGTCTGCCAGAACTTTCGGTCCGAGTTCGATCAATGAAAGTAAAACGCCTTCAGCCCAACGATCCATTAAAACACTGTTTCCAGTAGAAGTCATATATTGTTCCATGATATGCATAAAAGAATCTACAACTCCGTTGGTCAGTTGTTTTTCGGGTAAGGTAAAAGTAACGACTGGGTCGAGAATGGCAAATTTCGGGAAAGAGAAAGGAGAAATAAAAGAGACCTTTTCTTTTGTTTTTCTTCGAGACAGTACACCTCGGTGGTTCATTTCTGAACCGGTTGCAGGTAAAGTGAGTATTACACCTAATGGGGTACTTTCTTTTATCAGGTCGTTGTGAATAGCAAGTTGCCAGGCATCTTCCCCTTTATAAGGAATAGCATGGGCGATAAATTTAGTAGCGTCTATCACCGATCCTCCTCCTACTGCGAGTAAAAAATCGATGTTATTTTCCCGTGCCAGAGCAACAGCTTTCATTACTGTATCATAGTCGGGGTTAGGTTCTATTCCCCAAAATTCTACGGTAAAATGTCCCGACAAAGCTTGCTTAACTTGTTCATATACTCCGTTCTTTTTGGCACTTCCCCCTCCGAAACAGACCATAATCCTTTTTTCGGGAGTAATTTCCGAATTTAATTGTTCGATAGAACCTTTACCGAATATAAGCCGGGTCGGATTCTGAAAAGTGAAATTTTCCATAATCAATTATTTATTTCATAAGCATCTTCAACCATTTTAATTTTTGGGCATAAGGTGCGAATTTTATTCCAGGATTAATTTTTGTAGATGTACTTACAACTCCTCGTGCGTGACTAAAAAGTCTGAAACTATGAATTCCGTGATAAGACCCCATTCCGCTGTTGCCTATTCCTCCGAAGGGTAAGTTTGTATTTACCAGATGTGATATTACATCATTAATACATGCTCCACCAGAAGAAGTTTCGGATAATACTTTATCGGCTGTTTTTTTATTACGGGTAAAAACATATAATGCAAGAGGCTTTTCTCCGTTTTGGATAAACTCGATACAATCATTGATATTATTGTATTCGAGAACCGGTAATATAGGACCGAATATCTCCTCATCCATGACACGGCTCTGTGTGCTGATCTCAGAAAGAATCGTGGGGGCTATATATAATTTATCTTCGACGTAATTTCCTCCCCATTCTATTTTCCCTTGCTTGAGCAAGAGTAATAAATGATAAAATCGTTGTATATTGACGATATGAGGATAATCGGAATTCGAAAGAGGATTTTCTCCATATTGTCGTTTAATTTCCGAGATCAGGCAATCTATCAGTTTTTCTTTTACGTTACGATGTACCCAAATATAATCAGGAGCGACACATGTTTGGCCGCAATTTAGGAATTTTCCCCATACGATGCGGCGTGCAGCGACTTCTATATCGACATCCCAATCTACAATGCAAGGAGATTTTCCTCCCAACTCAAGGGTTACAGGTGTCAGGTTTGCCGAGGCTGCTTCTGCAACTTTTTTTCCAAATGAAGGACCACCGGTATAAAAAATATAATCGAACCTGTTCTTTAGTAAAAGATCGGTTTCCCGTTTATCAGCTTCTATACAATCGACATAATCGGGAGAAAAGCATTCTGAAATGATTCTTTTCAGAATAATATTTGTTCGAGGGGAGTCGGGTGAAGGTTTCAGAATGACTGTATTTCCTGCGGCGATTGCACCTACAAGGGGGGTCATCGAGAGTTGGAAGGGATAGTTCCAGGGAGATAATATGAGTACTACCCCGTAAGGAATATATTGTATTTCACTTTTACTTCCAAAAAGGATCAGGGGTGTTTTTACTTTTTGCGGTTTAGCCCATTTTTTCAAATGTTTTAAGGTATGTCGTATTTCCTGTAAAACAAATCCTGTTTCAGAAATATAACTTTCGAACTCCGATTTTCCCAAATCTGTTCGCAATGCATCTCCTATTTCTTTCCGGTATTTTACGATTGTATTGTACAGGATCGATAACGATTCTATCCTGCGAGAAATATTCCGGGTTTTCCCGTTATTGAAAAAAGAACGTTGCCTGTCAATTAAACATTCGTTATCCATCTCTTTCAGAGCGTAATTTTAAAGAGAAAACAGTACGTTTTTCCATGGTGTAAAGGTAATATAAATTTATGTATCCGCTATTTTTATCGTTTTGCTTTTTATCTAAACAAATAATAAAATGGTTTGTTATATTATAAAAACGGAACGAGCAATTATGGGGTTAAAGAGAATAACAGTCGTCCTTACCGGTCTGGTTTTATGTCTGGTTTTTTATTGTGATAAAACTTTTGCACAGCAGAGGGATAACCGATATCTCGAAAACGAGATGCCGGCAAACTGGGATCCCGATTCGTTATTTGTTCAAACCTTACCGATTGAAGACAGTTGGTGGCAAGGTTTTAATGATACATTGCTGGATTCGCTTATTTCTAAGGCAGTGGAAAATAATTATGATCTGTTGATGGCTGCCGATCGTATTAGACAGGCAAAAGCAGTTTTCCGTGAATCCCAGGCTGGATTTTATCCGGGCGTAAGTTTTTCAGGAGGATGGACCCGCCAGCAATCCAGTGAAAATACTACGAGGATGCCGTATCCTATCGATCGTATTACTCAATATGCTTCTGCCGAAGCTTCGGTGAATTGGGAAATTGATGTTTTCGGATCGATACGTAATCGCATGAAGGCCTCGAAAGAAATGTATCGGGCAAGTCGTGAGGATTATAATGCGGTTATGGTATCGCTTTGTGCCCAGGTGGCGTCGGGATATGCACAATTACGTACTTATCAACAACAACGTATTGTTGCAGAACAAAATATCGCGTCTCAGAAGGCAATTTTACATATTACAGAAGTGAGGTATAATACAGGATTAGTTTCACAACTCGATGTTGCTCAGGCTAAAACGGTATATTATAGTACCAAGGCCTCTCTTCCTGCTTTAGAAGCAGCGATAGAACAACAAATTAACGGCCTTTCGATATTGTTGGGGCTTTATCCTTCGGAATTAAAGCCAGTATTGATTACTGCGGCACCTTTACCTGATTATTTAAAACTGGTAAGTGTAGGTATTCCTGCTAATTTATTGCGTCAGCGCCCCGATATAAGGGCCGCTGAACGTACCGTGGCCTCTTATGCTGCATCGGTCGGTGCGGCTAAGTCAGATTATTTACCTAAATTCTATCTTAAAGGGAGTATCGGTTTTGCCTCTCGGGAGATGGATAACTTTTTTAATAATAAAAGTCTTACTTATCAAATTGCGCCTACTTTGAACTGGACTTTATTTCAGGGTACGCAACGTATTCAGGCTTTAAAAGCAGCAAAAGCTCAACTCGATGAAAATATCCGTCAATATAATCAAACGGTTCTTAATGCAGTTCAGGAAGTGGAAAATGCGATGAGCGGATATTCAGGTTCGATAAAACAAGTGGTCGCTCTTCGGGAGGTAATTGTTCAAAGTGAGCTTACTCTAAAGCTCTCACTCGATCTTTACAAACAAGGCTTAGCTCCTTTTCAGAATGTTCTCGATGCTCAACGTTCGTTACTTAGCTATCAAAATTCTTTGGTGTCGGCACAGGGAGGAGCATTGTCGTATCTTATACAGTTATATCGTGCTGTAGGAGGGGGATGGCTCGGTCAATGAAAATATTAAATCAGTATAAAACTATAATTATGACGAAATTTGTTTTCCACCATAGTGTATTATACCTGTTACCGGCGTTGCTTTTATTGGCAGGATGCCGGCAAAAAGAAGCCCAGACGCAGCAACCTATACAAAAGATATCGGTGGCATATCCCGAAGTGAAGCCGATTACTTTACATAAAAAATATCCGGGTTATCTCTCTTCGGAACAAACTGTAAATCTGGTTGCCAGAGTAAACGGGTATTTGCAGAAGATTGCTTATGAACCTGGGAATGTGGTGCCGGCAGGGACTTTATTGTTTGTTATAGAACCGACTTTATATCAGGAATCGGTCAATCAATCCGAAGCAGCAGTAAAGTCGGCAGAGGCGAAACTCGATTATGCTCAGAATAATTATACCCGGATGAAAGAAGCGGCTCAAGAAGATGCGATAAGCGAGATCGATTTGATACAATCCCGCACTAATGTAGAAGCTGCTCAGGCAGCATTAAAAGAGGCTCGGGCACAATTGGCGACAGCTCGTACTAATTTGAGCTACTGTTATGTGAAGGCCCCTTATCGGGGACGTGTTTCCCGGTCCCAATATGATGTGGGTAATTATATCAACGGTTCTTTACAGGCGACTACATTAGCTACCCTATATCAGGATGATAAAATGTATGCTTATTTCAATATCGAAGACAATCAATATTTAAAGATGATGATGGCATCTCCGGAAAAGGTTTCGGAGGGACGTCTTCCTAAAGAAATTACCCTTACCTTCCAACAACCTCTTGCTAAGGAGTATGTGGGAAAATTAGATTATTTATCTCCAAATATCCAGTTATCTACGGGGACTATGACGGTGCGGGCACAAGTTGATAACCCTGAAGGTGAACTTAAGAGCGGGTTGTATGTTACAATCAGTTTGCCTTATGGTAAGAACGATAGTGCGGTTATGGTAAAGGATGCTTCTATCGGAACCGATCAGTTGGGAAAATATCTGTATTTGGTAAACGACTCGAATAAAGTCGTTTATCGGCATATCGAAGTGGGAGAACTGGTTGCCGATACTTTGCGTGAGGTGACCAGCGGATTAACTGGCAACGATCGTTATGTTACGAAAGCCTTGTTGAAAGTAAGAGAAGGTATGACTGTAGATCCTGTCATAGATAAATAGGGAGACGGGGCATATATCATTTATATAAAAGAACTATTAACTCGTTGTAAAAACTGATACGATGTTTTCGAAATTTTTTATCGACAGACCTATATTCGCTACTGTACTGGCTATACTTATGGTGTTAGCTGGTTTGGTAACGCTAAATACGCTTCCCATAGCGCAGTTTCCCGATATTACACCTCCTACTGTACAAGTTACGGCCGTATATCCTGGTGCTAGTGCCGAAACGGTTGCTCGTACTGTAGGGGCCCCTATCGAAGAACAGGTAAACGGGGTAGATGGTATGATTTACATGAGTTCTTCTTCTTCCGGATCGGGGCAATATACCCTTACGGTCACTTTTGAGGTAGGTACTGATGTTGATATGGCAACTGTGCTGGTTCAGAACCGGGTGAATATTGCTCAGGGGAATTTGCCTGAGGCGGTAATACAACAGGGCATTATTACCCGTAAGCAGTCGACTAATATTGTAATGTTTCTTTCTTTGCAGTCGGATAATCCGGTTTATAACGGATTATATCTTTCTAATTATGCGAAACTGAATTTGACCGATGAGTTGTCTCGGTTGCCGGGAGTAGGGTCGGTGAGTGTTTTCGGGGCCGATAATTATAGTATGAGGGTATGGCTCGATCCGGAAATAATGCGTATCAGGCAATTAACACCTTCTGATGTATATGCTGCGATTCAATCTCAGAATATAGAAGTTTCGGCTGGCCAGGTAGGACAACCTCCGGTGTCGGGAAATACCGAATTTCAGTTTACTCTTACAGCTCAGGGGCGATTGGTAACAGCCGATCAATTCGGTGATATCGTTATTAAGGCGCTTTCGGACGGAAGTTATTTGAGATTGAAAGATATTGCTACGATCGACCTCGGGAGCGCTTCGTATAATGTAACCTCTTCACAAAAGGGAAAGCAAACGGCGGCAATCGCTATTTATCAGTTACCTGGTTCCAATTCTTTGCAGGTAGCAAAAGAAGTAAGAAAAAAAATGGAGGAACTGAGTCGTTATCTTCCGGCAGATATTCATTATGATGTAGTATTAGATACTACGGAGTTTGTAACTGCTTCTATCGATGAGGTGTTGGTGACATTTGTTGAAACGACGTTACTGGTTATGTTAGTCATTTTGTTATTCCTGCAAAATTTCAGGGCAGTAATTATTCCGGCACTTACAATTCCGGTATCGTTAATCTGTACGTTTGCCGTGATGCGGTTACTGGATTTTTCTATAAATACACTTACTCTTTTCGGTTTGGTATTGGCTATTGCGATCGTGGTCGATGATGCGATCGTGGTCGTCGAGAATTCTACACGGCTTCTCGATACCGGAAAATATAAACGTAAAGAAGCAGTATCTATCGCAATGCGTGAAATTACAGGGCCTGTAGTAGGTGTGGTTTTGGTATTGCTTGCCGTATTTATTCCTACGGCTTTTATAGGCGGTATAACTGGTCAGCTTTATAAACAGTTTGCATTAACGATTGCTGCCGCTACTTTTTTTAGCGGATTCAATTCTTTGACACTGACACCAGCATTGTGTGCTATTTTTCTGCAACCGACAAAAGAGAAAAAAGCGTGGATATACAGAATGTTCGATAAAGGATATGATGCTACACTGAAAGGATATGTAAAAACTATAACTTTTTTCTTAAAGAAACCTGCAATGACGATGTTGATATTTGCAGCGATTTCGGCTGTTACGATATGGATTTTCTTGAAATGGCCGACCTCATTTATACCACAGGAAGACCAGGGATATTTTGTCGTGTCGGTACAATTACCCAATGCTTCGAGTCTGGATCGTACGCAGGCAGTAACAAAACGGGTAGGAGATATTCTTAATACTTATCCCGAAGTAAAAACATATTTATGTATTAATGGATTTTCGATGTTTCAAGGAGCGAATACTTCGAGTGGAGCGACTTTGTTTGTTATGCTGAAAAATTGGAAAGACCGTAAAGAAAAAGATCAAAGTGTTTTTTCGGTTGTCAATCGTCTGAATGGTCAGGCTGCCAGCATTCAGGAAGCTACGATTTTTGCTGTAAATCCGCCGGCAATTTCCGGTTTGGGAGTAAGTGGAGGTTTACAGTTCGAGTTGGAAGATCGTAATAATCTAGGACCTACCGAGTTGCAAAATGCGGTGAACGCACTTGTAAGCCGGGTAGGAGAGGAACCTTCACTTTTGATGTTGAATTCGATGTATCAAGGAAGTACTCCGCAATATTTTCTCAATATCGACAGGGATAAAGTAAAATTGCAGGGACTTGAACTGAAAGATGTTTTTTCCACTTTGTCGTTTTATATGGGATCGGCCTATGTGAACGATTTTGTAGAGTTCGGTCGCGTGTATCAAGTTAAATTAGGAGCCGAAGCTCGTAATAGGGCGGTTATCGATGATGTGCTTAATTTGAGTGTGCGTAATAGTGATGGCGATATGGTTCCTTTCTCTTCATTTACGACAGTTGAAGAACAATTGGGACTCGATTTGATAAGCCGTTACAATATGTATACTTCAGCTGCAATTACAGCTATTCCGAAACCTGGTTCGAGCAGTAAAGAAGGGATAACCGGTATGGAGGAATTGGCAAATAAGGTATTGGGTAATAATTTCGGATATAGTTGGACTTCAGAGGCTTATCAGGAAACACAATCGTCATCTTCTGTCGCTATTATTTTTGCTTTGGCAATTGTTATCGCTATTTTAGTTTTAGCGGCACAGTACGAGAGCTGGACCAGTCCCATAGCAGTTATTTTAAGTTTGCCTTTCGCATTATTGGGAGCCGTTCTCGGATGTATGGCCCTGAGTTTGCCGATAAGTATATATAGCCAGATCGGTATTGTGTTGCTCATCGCACTTTCGGCAAAGAATGCTATTTTGATTGTCGAGTTTGCTATAGATTACCGTAACGATGGAAAATCGATTACAGAAGCGTCTATTGAGGCGGGGAGGGTACGTTTACGTCCTATACTTATGACTTCATTTGCTTTTATATTGGGAGTAATGCCTTTGATTTTTGCTAGTGGAGCCGGGGCAGAAAGTCGTATTTCATTGGGTACGGCAGTGGTGTTTGGTATGGCATTGAATACTTTACTCGGAACCTTGTTTGTACCTAATTTTTACCATTTGATGCAAACTATCCAAGAAAAATATATCGATAGAGGAAAGCCGGAAGAAGTTCCAGCCTCTGATAAAATTGAAATGGACTGACGTTTCTTGCATTTTATATAGGGTTGGCTGTCGGGGAATGAGATATTTCCCGGCAGCTTTTTTTTAGTTGTGAAAGTTTCTCGGTTTAGTTCGTTTTTATAAGTCTAAAATCTTATCTTTGAAAATCGAAACCCTAATTAACCAAACAAAAAACAATCTTAAAATGAAGAAACTCTTTGCGGGCTTGTTTGTGTGGGCCCTTACATTATCTCTTTATGCTGTAGATGCGCCTAAATGGTTGCGTTATAGTGCGATTTCACCTGATGGTTCTACCATTGCTTTTACATTTAAGGGTGATATTTTTACTGTACCTGTAACCGGGGGAAAAGCGATGCAATTAACTAGTAATCCTGCTTATGATACACGACCGGTATGGAGTCCCGATGGGAGGTCGATTGCTTTTGCATCTGATCGCCGGGGGAGTATGGATGTATATGTTGTCTCTGTTCTCGGAGGTGAGCCTCAACGCGTTACTACTTATTCGGGAGCGGAATATCCGGTTGCGTTTAGAGATAACGAACGCCTACTTTTTACTTCTTATATTATGCCTTCGGCAGAAGATGCCCAATTTCCTTCAGGACAGTTTCCGCAGATTTATGAGGTGAATGTAAAAGGAGGACGTCCTGTTATGTTCTCATCGATGCCTATGGAAAGAATTTCATTCGATAAAGACGGGAAATCTTTTTTATATTATGATAAAAAAGGATATGAAGATGCTTGGAGAAAGCATCATGTTTCTTCGATAACAAGAGATATATGGTTATGTGTTGATAAGGGAGATCGGGCTTATCGTAAACAGACGCAATTCAGAGGAGAAGACCGAGATCCGGTTTGGGCTCCTGATGGAAAATCTTTTTATTATCTAAGTGAAGAAAAAGGATCTTTTAATGTTTTTAAGAGGGATATAGATGCTACGGTTTCCACACAGATAACGTCGTTTGATAAAAATCCGGTACGTTTTCTTACAGTTTCTGATAAAGGTAGATTATGTTTCGGTTATGACGGCGATATATATACGATGATGCCTGGAGAGAAACCGGTAAAAGTTCCGGTTACGATTATAACCGATCGTAATGATGCGGATGTTGTAAAACAAGTCCGGTATAACGGAGCAAGCGATATGGCTGTTTCGCCGGACGGAAAAGAAGTTGCTTTTATCGTACGTGGAGATGTTTTTGTTACTTCGGTCGATTATAATACCACAAAACGTATTACGAATACTCCTTGTCAAGAAAGAAATATCGAGTTTTCTCCTGATGGAAGGAGTTTAGTATATTCCTCTGAAAGAAATGGCTGCTGGCAGGTTTATCAGGCAACAATTGTTAGAGAGAATGAGAAACAGTTTACTTATGCTACCGAAATAAAAGAAGAATGTTTGACAAATTCAAATAAAACTTCATTTGAACCGAAATATAGCCCTGACGGAAAAGAGGTTGCTTTTCTTGAAGATCGTACGGCGATAAAAGTGATAAATTTGAAAACCAAGGCTGTACGTACTGTGATGGACGGTAAATACCAGTATTCTTATTCTGACGGTGATCAAAATTTTACCTGGAGTCCTGATAGCAAATGGATTTTGTCTGATTTTATCGGTACGGGAGGTTGGAATAATAAGGATGTCGTGTTATTGAATGCCGATGGAAAAGGAGAAATGTATAATCTTACTCAAAGCGGGTACAGTGATGGAAATGCCAAATGGGTACTTGGCGGAAAGGCTATGATTTGGAAAAGTGACCGGGCTGGATATCGCAGTCATGGCAGTTGGGGTGCTCAGGCCGATGTATATATTATGTTTTTCGATCTCGATGCTTATGATCGTTTTAATATGAGTAAAGAAGATCTTGCATTGATCGAAGAAGCTGAAAAAGAGAAAAAAGATAAGAAAGAAAGTGACTCTGGAAAAGAAAATAAAGAGAAGAAAACCAAGACCGATAAGGATAAAAAAGAGGAAGTAAAACCTTTGGAACTCGATCTTGAGAATTGTCGTGATCGGGTAAAAAGGCTTACGGTAAATTCTTCGTTTCTTGGTGATGCACTGCTTTCTCCCAAAGGTGATAAACTCTATTATCTGGCGGCTTTTGAAGGAGGTTTTGATTTGTGGGAACATAATCTGAAAGAAAATACGACTCGTATTCTTATAAAAGGAGTAGGGGCCGGATCTTTGCTTACCGATAAAGATCAGAAAAATGTATTTATGTTGTCGGGGGGAAATATGAAGAAAATCGAGATCTCAGGAAATTCTACAAAATCGATTTCTTTTGCGGCAGATTTCGACCAGCGTCCTTATGATGAACGCAAATATATATTCGATCATGCATGGCAACAGGTTACCGACAAGTTTTATGATCCCGATATACATGGTATCGATTGGAAAGGTTATAAAAAAATTTATGAAAGATTTTTACCCTACATAAATAATAACTATGACTTTACCGAAATGTTGAGCGAAATGCTTGGAGAACTCAATGCTTCGCATACCGGTGCCCGTTATAGTGGTAGAGGCGGTGCTTTCCCTACGGCTGCTCTCGGCTTATTCTATGAAGATAAATATGATGGTGACGGGTTGAAAGTTAAGGAAGTGATCGATAAAGGACCTTTCAAACAAAAGAAAAGCAAAATAGAAGCCGGCTGTATTATTGAAAAAATAGATGGAGTAGAGGTGAAAAAAGGGATGGATTATTTCCCTTTACTTGAAGGAAAAGTGGGGCGCAAAGTGTTATTAACGGTGAAATCTCAGGATGGTAAAAAGTTTGAAGAAACGGTAAAAGCGATTAGCTATGGCCAACAAAATCAGCTTTTATATGATCGTTGGGTAGAAGGACGTCGGGATATTGTAGAAAAATTGTCGAACGGCCGTATAGGCTATGTGCATGTAAGAAGTATGGATAGCCAGAGTTTCAGAAAAGTGTATAGCGACTTACTGGGGAGATATCGTAATTGTGATGCAGTGGTCGTTGATACCCGTCATAACGGCGGCGGCTGGTTACATGAAGATCTTGCTCGTTTATTGAGTGGAAAAGAATATCAGCGTTTTGTTCCTCGAGGTCAGTATATCGGAAGTGATCCTTATAACGAATGGACGAAACCTTCATGTGTGTTGGTTTGCGAGGATAATTACAGTAATGCTCATGGTTTCCCGTTTGTATATAAGGAATTGAAAATAGGAAAGCTCGTTGGGGCTCCTGTTCCCGGAACGATGACTGCGGTATGGTGGGAAGGACAGATCGATCCCTCTATCGTTTTCGGTATTCCTCAGGTAGGGTGTCAGGATATGAGAGGAAATTATCTCGAAAATCAGGAACTTATGCCAGATATCGAAGTTTATAACGATCCTTATACACAATTGAAGGGAGAAGATAAGCAACTTGAAAAAGCGGTTGAAACGTTACTGAAAGAAATCCAGGTAAAGAAAAAATAAATAGAGGTTTCTATAAGTTGTAATTTATCTATTGTTGGTGTTTTCTGCATTGAAAGTTAGAATAAACAAATATGCAGATGACGTTTTTAACCAGAGCGTTGCGAATAAGCTGAAATAGTATTCGTTACGCTCTGGTTTTTGCGTATAGGAACCGATATAAAGTTTTTCTGGCTTTATTTTGAAAAATTACAAATTTTTATGAGATAGAACTGTATATACTTCTTTTGCATAGCTTCTTCCTACCGGAATCGGAATCGAGATATTTTTTAGTTTTATTTCTTGTTTAGAAAATTGTTCTACTTTATCGATTGGTATAATATATGAGCGATGTACCCGTAAAAAGCGGTTTTTAGGAAGTATCTCATAGATTGATTTTATATTTATGCGGGAAATAATATTATTTCCGTTGGTTCTGAAAATTTTTATATAGTTTTCTAACGCTTCGATATAAAATATATCGGAAACAGCAATTGAAACACTATTATATTCTTGTTTTACGACAATTGTTTCTTGCGTATTGTCTTTTGAAATTTTATTATGACGAATTTCAATAAAATGCATTGCTTTATTTACCGCATGTTCAAAACGGTCGTACGCTATGGGTTTGTGCAGAAAATCTACTGCATCGAGATCGAATCCGTTGAGCGCGTACTGCGCATGTGCGGTAGTAAAAATAAGACAACATTCTTTCGGAAGAATCTTGGCTACATCAAGTCCGCTGATACTATTCATTTCGATGTCGAGGAATACCAAATCGGGTTTGCGCCGTAAGATTTCTTCTAGTCCTAAACGAGGTTCACTGAAAGTCGTTAAATCCAATCCTCCTTTACGTTCACAGAAACGGCTGATAACAAGCAGAGCTATGGGTTCGTCGTCTATGGCAATGCAACTGATATTTTTCATCGGAGTCGTATGATTAACCGAGTTTTAAATGTATTTTTTTCAGTATCTTTTGTTATATCCAAAGAAAAACGTCCCGGATATAGTAATTCCAGCCGTTTACGGCAGTTTTCGATACCGATGGTGGAGCTTTTACCCTGAATGTTTTTCATAATGGCATTATGAGTTTCAAAATTTAAAATACCTTCTTTTACTATGATACGTATTATGATAGAACAGTCTTCGTCTGATGATGTTCCGTATTTAAAAGCGTTTTCCACGAAAGTTATAAGTATCATCGGAGGAATTTGTATTTGTTCCTCATCGGTTTGACTTTCAAAAATAACTTGTGTATGCCGGTTGAGACGTAATAACTGCAAATCGACGTATTGTCTGATATAATCGATTTCTTTTCCTACATCTATGGTTTCTGAGGAGGAGTTGGTATACATGTATTTTAAAATATTCGAGAATTTTACGAAAGCCGATTCCGTGTGGTCCGACTTGGTTATGGCAAGTCCGTAAAGTGCATTTAGAGTATTGAAAAGGAAATGAGGATTGATTTGAGCTTTATACAGTGCCAGTTCTGCTTTATTTTTTGCAGTTTCTATTTCTTGTTTCGATAATATCTGGCGAAATAGTTCGAATGCTATTTCTATGGCCAAACTAAATCCTGAAATAATCAGGAAAAAGAACCAGATTGTTTGGGCATGAAGATGTTTTCTGAAATTTATAGATAGTTTTGAGTTATGAATATCGGGCAAAGGGAAATGAGTAAGCAGTTCTGTAACGCTTAATAATAGAATGATGATGAGTATGATACGGCCGAACTTGTGCTGTATGAATAATGAAGGCAGATTAACTTTACGGTAAGTAAAATAAAGAGCGTAAAGGTAAATAATGAGAGTTATTACAAATAAATAATTGTTTTTGATCCATTTATCAATCGGTACCAACATAATGATGAGTGGCATTACGATAAGACAGAAAATGAGATCTACATATAAAGCTATTTTGGGGTATTTCATATATTTATTTTAAATTGTCTTTGATTGATGTATTTTATAAGGTATCGATGAGTAATTTTTAGGATTAATTATTGTTTTATATTTTTTAATTATGCTATATGCAAAGATAACCCTTTGCTATTATACAGCAAACAGTAAATAATTGTCATTCGTCAACACATTTCCGTCGTTCGTCAACACATTTACAGTATATATACATAAACGGTTTATTTTTGTTTCCAAGCTTTTATTCCTTTCTCAATATTAGAGAGTTAATAATATCAATGAGTAAATATAATGAGAAAATTCATCGTTTTTTGTGTATCGGGTTTGGTACTATTGTGGTCTTGTGCAAAAAAACAACAGGAGGAAGTAGGTACCAAGTATAAAACATTAAAGGTAGAATTTAGCGACAGGACGTTGAAAACCGATTATTCTGCAGCACTTAAAGGTCGTCAATTTGTAGAAATACGACCGCAGGTAAGTGGTATTATAACCGAAATACGTCTCAATGAAGGGGATGCTGTTCATAAAGGGCAGACTTTGTTTATTATCGATCAGGTCCCTTATAAAGCGGCTTTAGAAACTGCTGTTGCTAATGTTAAAAGTGCAGAGGCCAAGCTGGCTACAGCAAAACTAACTGCTGAAAGTAAAGATGAATTATATAAGGAAAATGTGGTTTCAGAGTTTGATCTACTTACGGCTCGTAATGCTTTAACACAGGCACAGGCTGCTTTAGCGCAAGCAAAGGCCGATGAGACAAATGCCCGTAATAGCCTTTCTTATACAGAAGTAAAAAGTCCGGTAGACGGTGTAGCGAGTATGATCCCTTATCGGGTAGGTGCTCTTGTCGGCAGTAGTATTACCGAGCCATTGGTTACGGTTTCGGATGACGAAGAAATTTATGCTTATTTTTCGATGAATGAGAATCAGATATTAGATCTGATAAGTCAATACGGTTCACTACAGAAAGCTATACAGCAAATGCCTGATGTAGAGCTTCTATTGAGTAATGGTACAGCATATTCTCATCCCGGTAGAATAGATGCGATTAGCGGAACTGTTGACGAAGGTACGGGGGCCGTTAGTTTGAGGGCTAGTTTTAAAAATCCCGATCAGTTATTAAGAAACGGAGGGAGTGCAACTGTGATTGTTCCGACCGTAAGAACGAAATGTTTGGTAATTCCGCAAGCGGCTACTTACGAATTGCAAAACAGAGTATTTGTATATAAAGTGATTGATGGTAAGGCTTGTTCTGCTCCGGTTGAAATATTCCGTTTAAATAACGGCACTGAATATATTGTGGAGTCGGGGCTTGAACCTGGAGATGTAATTATCGCCGAAGGAGCCGGATTGGTGAGAGAAGGAACAGTAATAGAAAATCAGGTTAACCAGGAATAATCAGGATTATGAAGATAAAAACATTTATCGACCGGCCGATATTGGCAGGGGTCATCTCAGTCGTAATTTTGATCGTAGGACTTATTGGTCTTTCGCAACTTCCGGTCGAACAGTTCCCCGAGATTGCTCCTCCCACCGTTAGTGTTTCTGCCAGTTATACCGGAGCTAATGCCGAGACGGTGCAAAAAAGTGTGGTCGTTCCGCTTGAAGAAGCTCTGAATGGGGTAGAGAATATGATGTATATGGTATCATCTGCAACGAATACGGGATCGGCCAGGATTACGATTTATTTCAGGCAGGGGACCGATCCCGATATGGCAACCGTAAATGTGCAGAATCGTATTGCCTCGGCACAAGGGCTTTTGCCTGCAGAGGTGACCCGTAGCGGTATAACAGTACGTAAACGGCAGACTAGTAATATTAAAGCTTTAGCGCTTTATAGTCCGGATAATACATTTGATGAAAATTTTCTTAATAATTATCTGAAAATAAACATAGAGCCTCGTCTGGCACGTATTGCCGGTGTTGGAGAAGTAAACGTAATGGGTTCAGATTACTCGTTGCGAATATGGCTCGATCCGGGTAAAATGTCAAAATACGGATTAGTTCCGGGAGATATCACAACGGTACTCGATGAACAGAATCTGGAGGCACCGACCGGAACGTTGGGTGCCGAATCGGAAAATACGTTTCAGTATGTATTGAAGTATCGAGGGCGTTACGAACAGGAAACCGATTTTGAGAATTTGGTGATACGTTCTTTGCCCGATGGGGAATTGTTAAGATTGAAGGATGTCGCTAAAGTTGAATTAGGGGCCAGAGCTTATACTTATATCGGAGAGGTTAACGGGCATCCCGGATCTAACTGTATGATTGCTCAGACGTCGGGATCAAACGCTAACGAGATTATCGAAGAGATCGATAAAGTGGTAGCAGAAATATCGAAAAGTTTACCGAAAGGAATGGAATTGGTTGACTTGATGAGTTCTAAAGATTTTCTTGATGCTTCCATTAAAAATGTGATAAAAACTTTGGTAGAGGCTATTATACTGGTAATTTTGGTTGTATATGTTTTTTTACAGAGTTTACGTTCAACATTTATTCCGGCTATTTCGATTGTTGTGTCCCTGATAGGAACTTTCGCTTTTTTATATGTCGCCGGGTTCAGTCTTAATATGCTCACTCTGTTCGCCTTGGTTCTTGTGATCGGAACAGTTGTAGATGATGCTATTGTTGTGGTCGAGGCGGTGCAAGCTAAATTCGATGAGGGCTATAAGTCACCTTATTTGGCAACAATCGACGCAATGGGAAATATTACTTCGGCACTCGTTACGACGACTTTTGTTTTTATGGCTGTATTTATTCCTGTTTGTTTTATGGGAGGGACAACCGGTACCTTTTATACGCAGTTCGGTTTGACGATGGCTGTCGCGGTTGCTATATCGTTAGTAAATGCTATGACACTGAGTCCGGCGCTTTGTGCACTTATTATGACGCCCCATGCTGATGCGAAAAAAGGGGAGAAATTAAGTTTTTCGTCTCGTTTTCACATTGCATTCGATACCGCTTTCCACCGAGTGGTTATGAAATATAAATCGGGGGTCTTTTTTATGTTTAAGCGTAAATGGCTGGCAGCGGTATTATTTGTTGTCGCTGCGTCCGGATTATTTATTCTCATGAAAACGACTAAAACAGGTCTTGTCCCACAGGAAGATATGGGTACGATATTCGTAGATGTCCGTACTTCACCGGGAAGCAATTTGGAAGAAACCAAGATCGTAATGGATGAGATAGACAAGCGTATCAGCAATATTCCCCAAATCAGGATGTTCTCTAAAGTAACGGGTAATGGTATGATAAGCGGTCAGGGTGCGGCTAACGGAATGTTTATAATTCGTTTGAAACAGTGGGATGAACGAACCGAAAAAGGAGATGACATAAACTCTGTTATTGATGAAATATACCGGCGTACCGATGATATTGCATCGGCACAGATTATGGCTTTTGCTCAACCGATGATCCCCGGTTACGGCGTAAGTAGCGGTTTCGAAATTTATGTTCAGGATCAGAAAGGCGGTACAATAGAAGACCTTTTAAAATATACCCGTCAGATGATCGATAAACTGAATGCAAGACCTGAAATTGCTCGGGCTACGACTTCTTTCGATACAAAATTTCCACAATATCTGGTAGAGGTCGATGCTGCTCGCTGTAAACGTAACGGAGTATCGCCAAACGATGTGTTGAATGTTTTATCGGGTTATATCGGAGGTAATTATGCCTCGAATATGAATCGTTTTTCGAAGTTATATCGTGTTATGGTGCAGGCATCTCCTGAATATCGGTTAGATACCGAAGCATTAAATAATATGTTTGTGCGTAATTCCGACGGTAAAATGTCTCCGGTAAGTCAATATCTTACACTTACTCGAGTATATGGGGCGGAAACTCTTTCCCGTTTTAACCTTTTTTCAGCCATTACCGTCAATGGAACTCCGGCTTCCGGATACAGTTCGGGACAGGCAATACAGGCTGTTCGTGAAGTGGCTGAGGAAATTTTACCGGCCGGTTATGGGTTCGAGTTTGGTGGAATGTCACGGGAAGAGGCTTCTACCGGAAGCACAACGACTCTTATTTTTATAATTTGCGTGGTGTTCATTTATTTGATATTATGTGCTTTATATGAAAGCCTTTTTATTCCGATTGCGGTTATTCTTTCTGTACCGTTCGGGTTGGCAGGAAGTTTCCTTTTTGCCCGGATGTTTGGTTTGGAAAATAATATTTATTTGCAGATCGGATTAATTATGTTGATCGGTTTATTGGCGAAAACTGCTATTCTGTTGACCGAATATGCATCTGAACGTCGCCGTCAGGGGTTGACAATTACACAAGCAGCAGTATCGGCAGCTCAAGTTAGGTTTCGTCCTATTCTGATGACTTCTCTTACCATGATCTTCGGTATGTTACCTTTAATGTTTGCATCCGGTGTGGGAGCGAATGGTAATATTTCGATTGGTGTGGGTACGGTTGGTGGCATGCTAATCGGTACGATAGCTTTGTTGTTTATCGTTCCTATATTGTTTATCGTATTTCAGTCATTGCAGGAGAAAATTATGCCGGAACGAAAATTACCGAAATCGGAGGAGAAAAAACATTAATCGAAAAATCGTATGAAAAAGATAATAATATGTTTGTTTCTGTCGGCTATATTGGGCGGGTGTTCGATATATCGAACTTATGAACGGCCGGCAATGGAGATGACCGACAGTCTTTATCGTTTACCTATGGAGCCGGCAGATACGGTTTCAATAGCCTTTCTTTCTTGGAGAGAGCTGTTTACCGATCCGAAATTGCAGCAACTTATAGAAACAGGTATAAATAATAATACCGATTTGAATATTGCCCGGTTACGGGTGAAGGAAGCTGAAGCGTTACTTACTTCGGCAAAACTGGCATATTTACCTTCGATTTCACTTACTCCTCAAGGAACATTGAAGAGTGAAAAAGGGAATAAAGCGGTTAAAACTTATAATTTCGCGGTGGCAGCCGACTGGGAGCTTGATATATTCGGCCGAGTTACAAATGCTAAGAGAGAAGCGAAAGCAGTGCTTGAACAGAGCGAAGCTTACCGTCAGGCGGTACAAACTCAGCTTGTTGCGACCATTGCCAATAGTTATTATACATTATTGATGCTCGACGAACAGCTTGAAATTAGTAAACGTACGGCAGAGAACTGGTCAGAGAATTTACGTGCGATGCAGGCTTTGAAAAAAGCCGGACAAACCACCGATATGGCTGTGGCTCAAACCGAAGCCAGTAAATTATCGGTAGATGCGTCTTTACTTTCGATAGAAAGGCAAATTAGTGAAATAGAGAATACGTTATCTGCATTGTTAGGTTTTGTTTCGCAATCAATCGAACGTTCAACTTTGAACTGTCAGTCTTTCCCTGATACGTTAACCGTCGGGGTTCCGTTACAATTATTGCAGCGTAGGCCTGATATAAAGCAAAGTGAAGCGGAGTTAGCTGCTGCTTTTTATATTACCAATCAGGCTCGAGCTTCTTTTTATCCTTCTATAACCCTTAGTGGTTCGGGGGGATGGACAAATGCTGTAGGTACAGCTATAACAAATCCGGGGCAATGGCTTTTTTCCGCGGTCGGTTCATTGGTTCAACCTCTTTTTAATCGGGGGCAGAATATTGCAAATTTAAAAGTAGCTAAAGCTCAACAGGAGGCAGCGTTGCTTTCGTTTCGGCAAAGTCTGCTGGATGCCGGTACTGAAGTAAATAACGCTTTGGCACAGTGGCAAATGGCCCGTGCAAAGCTGAAGATAGATCAGCAACAAGTTTTATCTCTGCAATCGGCCGTCAGAAGTTCAGAACTATTGATGCGTTATAGTTCTCAGAATTATCTGGAGGTAATTACTGCTCGACAAACACTTTTACAAGCTGAATTAGATGTTGTTTCAGATCGTTTTGATGAGATACAAGGTGTAATAAATCTTTATCATGCCTTAGGAGGCGGATATGATAGCGAGTATACAAAATGATTTGTTTAATTACGGTTATCAGGTTAATTATAAAAAAGGAGATTTTCGAATGATCTCCCGTAATCTCCTTTTTTATTTTATTCTAATCGATTTCTTTACTTATTGGGGAAATGTAAGATGAATTAAAAAAGATATCAATCTTAAACAGTAAAATTTTCAGATTAGCTGTTCCGGTATTCTTTCGGAGTCATTCCTACGTGCTGTTTAAAATATTTGTTAAAAAATGCCTGATTTGTAAATCCTAAAGAGTAAGCGATTTTCTTTATCGGAAGATTTGTCGATTTCAATTGGGCTTTTGCATCCATGATAATAATAATCATAATGATTTCCGAAGCCGTTTTACCGGTAACTTTTTTAATCGTTGAACAAAAATGCTGTAAAGTAATTCCTAATTGGGATGCGTAGTAGGATACACTATGTTCTTTCATATAATGCGTCATGGCCATTTGAATGAATTCTTTGTAGATTTCATTCTCCCGAGTTGCTGATGTCTGTTTCCATTCGGTGTGTTTTTTATATATTTCAGTTGTCAATTGAATGATCAGATTCAGTACCGATCGAGTTATTTCCATATTTTTAATGCCTATCGAATCGGAATAGGCATGAGATTTTATCATTAATGAAAAAAAATCTTCACACAGAGAAGCAGCCTCTTTTGTCAGACTCAGTACCGGATTCTCCGTAATTACCGGTAAAAAGTCTGCAGTTGTTTTAATAAAGTTGATTCGGTCGATAAAATGAGAAGAAAATGCAGCGAAATAGAGATGGACATCGCTGCTGGTTTCCCGTATCTGTATAAAACTTTCGGGAGGAAGGGTTACGAAATCGTAAGGTTTTACTTCATATTCCGATAAATTAATCCTCGCCTTTATACTTCCCTGCATACATAGGACAAATATGCCCGATTTGATTTTACAGGGAAACTTTCCATAAAGATTCAGGATATCGCCAGAAATATCGTCTCCAACTATAAAATTTTCGGGAATGTCGAACTTCGGTAGGTTCTCTTCCATATAAACTGAATATTTTGGAGGTAAATATAATATATTTTTTAATCATCCGATTTATAATATTAATAATAGAATATTTATTCCAAAAAATAGAGATTGTTTTGTTGGCTTTTATCCTCATACTTTGACGTCATATATTAAATATGATCAAATATGAAGCGAGGGACTAGGAACTTGTCGTATAGAAAATTCCTGACTGCTCTGGTGCTTCGTACTTATGTAATACAAATGAATATAATATTTTAATGCAATACCCCTTAAAGCAGATCATATGCTTTAAGGGGTATTGTATTATAGAATAAATGGCGTGTTGATTTAATTAATTCTTTATATCGAGTTCTTCCAGCAGATAAGAGGCATTAGCATATTTGTCGATGATAAAGAGTATATAACGGATATCGACACAGATGGTACGTTGGTATTTTTTCTGATATTGTATATCTCCGCTGATGCCTTCCCAGTTACGATCGAATCCTATGCCCACCAGCTCTCCTTTCGAATTCATGACGGGACTGCCCGAATTACCTCCTGTAGTATGGGTATTGGCAATAAAATTTACCGGCATTTTCCCGTCTCTACGAGCGTATTTTCCGAAATCGTGTGCTCTATGTAATGCTTTTAGTTTAGGAGCCAGTATATATTCCCAGTTTGTGGAGTCCTCTTTTTCGATAACTCCTTCGGTAGTCGTATAATATCGGTAGTCGATCGCATCCGATGGAGAGAGGGGCATCACCTGACCATAAGTCAACCGTATCGTAAAATTCGCGTCGGGATAAATCGGTTTATCACCGTTTATTTCCATCAATCCTTTAATATAAGTACGATGGGCCGGTTCTATTTGGTTGTCGAATTTATCTAGTTCTTTCAACAGGCGTGCACGTTCTATATATATCGAATTGGCAAATTGCACCATCCCGTCGTTTTCGAAAGTTTTTATCAACGGATTTTTAATGAAACGATCAAAACGTTTTTTGTCGGTAAATATCGATTGTGTGAATAGATTGTCTATATATCGGTCTATATCGTCTTTATATTTTTTGTGGATAATATTGAAGAAAGACGGCCTGTCTTCCGGTGCTATTTTCGAAGCATATAATTTTAGCAGAGCTTTAGCCGCTTTTTTATCGACTTCGGGGTCGTAATCTTTGTTTTGATATTTATCCCACATTAGCTGGGCTTTAGCGATTCCGTTATCGGTAAGTTTTTTTGATCCGGCATTTTTAGCTTCAATAATACTTTGTCGATTGGCGAGCGGTCTGGTAATTTCTATTCCGAGTATAAGTGCCTCATCGAGATATTGAAGTCTTTTTTTCAGTTCGGATCGAGCTTCGACTACACTATCGATTGTAATTGCAGCGGCAATATATTCGGGATGATTATTATTTTTTGCCCATTCGAATAGATCGGCCTGTTGTTTTTCTTTTAGCGGGATAAGTTGTTGATGGTCGATCATTTTGTTCATACCTTTCGAACTTTTATAACTGTTGGTAGAACTGGCATATTTACTCGAATATTGTATGCGTACTTTATCGCTTGCCAACATTTCATCCAGTAAAACCTTTTGTCTGCAATCTCTGACTTCGACCCGGATGCTGTTTTCGATATCTCTTCTTTCTTTAACTTCTGACGGAGTATAAAAATGATTTGTACGTCCGGGGAATCCCATAAGCATTACAAAATCATTTTCTTTTATGCCTCCGGTTGATAAGCTAAAATATTTTTTAGGTCGCAGGGGTACATTATTTTCTGAGTAGGGAGCCGGATTTCCATCAGAATCGGCATAAATGCGGAAAAGAGAAAAATCTCCCGTATGTCTGGGCCACATCCAGTTATCTGTGTCGGCGCCGTATTTCCCTATCGATGAGGGGGGAGCACCCACCATTCGTATATCCGAATATACTTTTTGGGTAAACATATAATATTTATTACCACCATAAAAAGGCTTGATTTCTACCAGTATTCCAGGATGTGATTTGAGGTATTCTTCTCCGACTCGTTTTTGTGCAAGCCGATTCAAAAAAGAAGAAGAAAGATATTTGAGAATGTAATTCGACGTATCTTTACGAAGTTCGTCATTGACATAATCGGTTACATCCTCTATTTTATCGATAAATTTTACCGTAAGCCCGGGATTCGGCAACTCTTCTTTTTTGTTTTTTGCCCAAAATCCGTTGGTAAGTAAATCGTTTTCTACGGTGCTATGTTGTTGTATATAACTATAACCGCAATGATGGTTGGTCAGTACCAAACCTTCTGGCGAAATTACTTCTCCTGTACAACCACCGCCAAATATTACAACAGCGTCTTTTAAGGATACTGAATCGGGATGGTAAATGTCCTCTGCGCAAAGTTCGAGACCAAGGCCTTTCATTTGGGAAATGTTTTGCTGGTTCAGCAGGGGTAAAAGCCACATTCCTTCGTCGCAATAGGCAGGTGTAATAGTAACGAGAGCTAATGCTCCGGCAAGTAGTTTTCTTAATTTCATAAGGAATATTTATACAAGACGATAAATTATCATTAATATCCTGCACGAAGATAAAAATAAAATCCTCCTGTTCCAAACGAAACAGGAGGATGTACCCATATTTTTAGAGTTGTAATATTTGTGTTTGCATCGAGAGAACATCGATTGTAAACAAACGATTACGTAGTACTTCTCCGCAACCGGTAATGAGTTTAATTACTTCGGCTGCTTCGGTACAACCAATAATACCCGGAACGACTCCCAGTACTCCGGCTGTGGCCTTAGGAATAGATTTTAGTTCGACTTCGTCTGGGTATAGGTCACGGTAAGTCATTCCATTTTGGTAGTTAAATACCGAAACTTGCCCTTGAAATTCACCGATGGTACCATATACATAAGGTTTTCCGGTCTTTATGCAGGTATCGTTAATGAGATAACGTGTCGTATAATTATCACATCCATCGACGATAATATCATATTGTTTAATTATATTTTCTGCGTTTTCGGGGGCAAGGAAATCGGGATAAATTTCTATTTCTGTTCCGGACGACAAAGCTTGTAAGCGCTGTTTAGCACATCTGACTTTGAGCAGACCGATTTCTTTTTCAGTGTACAAAACTTGTCGTTGCAAATTACTTTCTGATACGACATCGCCATCAATTAGTCCGATACGTCCTATACCGGCAGCTGTTAAATATAAAGCGATAGGGGAGCCTAATCCTCCGACACCTACTAATAATACGGAAGCCTCTTGCAACTTCCGCTGTCCTTCTTCACCGATTTCCTTCAGTAGGAGATGGCGTTCATATCGCTTGTTTTCCATATCGATTTTTTATTGTACTGAGATCGAAAACTTCATCCCAATCTTTCCAGACCGGTTCTCTTCCCAATGCTTTCAGATCTTTCTCAACTTGTACTGCAGTACGTTCGTCACTGACATGGAATTGTTCGAGTGCTTGTGGATAAGTAAAATATCCTCCGGGTTCTGTTTTACTTTCGGCGCTCATAGTAGTGACTCCCAGCGTTGCCATATGATTTCTGAATTCAGCATTTTCGCGAGTAGAGTATGAAATATCTACATCATGATCGAAGATCCGCATTGCGAAAGTAACTTGAGCGAGTTCTTTGTCGCTCATGATGACATTCGGTTTAAAGTGTCCTTCACTGGGGCGCATACGTGGGAAATTTACGCTGTATTTTGTTTTCCAGTAATGTTTTTGAAGATATCTCAGATGATATGCCATCATTGTGATATCGGTACGCCAGTCTTCGAGGCCTATAAGCACTCCCATGCCTATTTTGTGAACACCGGCTTGTCCCATCCGGTCGAACCCGTTTACTCTCCATTCGAATTTCGATTTCATCCCTTTAGGATGATAGATATTATAATTAGATTTATTATAGGTCTCCTGAAAGCAGATAACTCCGTTGAGTCCCGAGTGGGTAAGTTCTTCGTACTCTTCAGCTTTTAACGGCATGACTTCGATTTGGAGATTAGAAAAATAGGGTTTTGCAAGTTCGAGAGCTCGTTTTATATAGGGGACACCGGCTTTAGCTGGGTTCTCTCCGGTTACAATCAGCAGATTTTCGAATGGAGCCAGTTTTTTAATGGCCTTGTATTCATTTACAATCTCTTCTTCATTAAGGATAACCCGTTGCATCGGATTGTTATGGTTAAATCCGCAATAAATGCAAAAGTTGGTACACGAATTGGTAATGTATAAGGGTACGAACATCGAAATAGTTTTCCCGAAGCGCTCGAGTGTATATTTTCGACTTAATTGTGCCATCGTTTCCAGATAAGGAATGGCAGCGGGAGAAATAAGAGCCTTAAAATCTTCGATATCGAGTAACCGTTGTTTGCTCAACGCGAATTCGACGTCAGAGGCTGTTTTTGCGTAAATATCGCGAGTTGTTTCTTCCCACGATATTTTTTCTAATTCTTCTGAGAACATATTCGGTCTTTTTTTTCTGATTTCATTTGTGAAATCTTTTTTAATATAATTCTTACCGTACTTTTTACGGCAGTTGAATAATACTCTGTATTGGTATTTTCCAGATATAGTTTTAACTCGTACAATAAATCGGGCTGCTGACAGGCGATCTCGAATGCGATTTTAATGCAAAGAGATTGCACGGCGATACTTTCTTCTGGATCGAGCATTTTTTCGATACAGAAATCAAGAAGGCATATCGGTAGCTTTTCGGGGATCGGCAAATGGTAAATGATGGAAAGAAGTAATCGTTTAGTTCCCTCATGTTGGCAGCTTTGTGCCGATTCCGATAGCTCATTGTATAATGGAATGAACCATTCGGGCCGTTCTTTGCATAATTTTTCACATGCCCATGCGGCTCTCCAAGATATTTTTGTTTCACTGGTTGTAATCAGGGAATATAACATTTTAAAATCGTCCGGATGATTGAGTACAGACCGAACAATCTTATCAACGAAATTTCGAGATATAGATCCTGATAGACAGTGATGGAAATCTGTTATTCTTTCCATTTTACGGTTTTATAATATGCAGTCTTTTAAATCTCTGCTTAATTTCATTGCACAAAAGTTAGGACCGCACATCGTACAATATTCACCGTCGGTATGATGCCCCGCTTTATAATATTCGAGGGCTCGTTCGGGATCTAACGAGAGGTTGAACTGATCTTTCCATCGGAATTCATATCGGGCCTTAGATAGGGCATTATCTCGTATTTGTGCTCCCGGATGGCCTTTTGCCAGGTCGGCAGCATGAGCTGCGATTTTGTATGAAATAACTCCTGTGCGCACATCTTCTTTATCAGGAAGTCCGAGGTGTTCTTTAGGAGTTACATAACAGAGCATGGCAGTTCCTAACCATCCGATTTGTGCCGCTCCTATAGCCGATGTAATGTGATCGTATCCCGGAGCGATATCAGTCGTTAACGGGCCTAAAGTGTAAAAAGGAGCATCGTGGCAGGCCGAAATCTGGCGGTCCATATTTTCTTTTATTTTATGCATCGGTACGTGTCCGGGGCCTTCGATAAAAGCTTGTACATTTTTTTTCCATGCTTTTTGAACTAATTCTCCTAAGGTATCGAGTTCTGCAAATTGAGCTTCGTCGTTTGCATCGTAAATACTTCCGGGACGTAATCCGTCTCCGAGCGATATAGCCACATCGTATCGTGATAAAATATCGCATATATCGCCGAAATGTTCGTACAAAAAGCTTTCCCGATTGTATAGAGTACACCATTTGCTCATAATACTGCCGCCTCTCGAGACGATTCCGGTAAGTCGCTTTTGAGAAAGGGATATATTTTTTAACCGTATTCCTGCATGAATGGTGAAATAGTCGACTCCTTGTTCACACTGTTCGATCAGTGTATCTTTAAAAATTTCCCAGTTGAGGTCTTCGACTTTTCCATTTACTTTTTCCAGAGTCTGATAAATAGGTACGGTGCCGACTGGTACCGGGCAATTGCGAATGATCCATTCCCGGGTTTCATGTATATTTTCACCTGTAGAAAGGTCCATTAATGTATCTCCACCCCATCGGCACGACCAAACTGCTTTATCTACTTCTTCCTCGATTCCGGAGGTGGTAGCCGAGTTTCCGAGATTTGTATTTATTTTTACCAGAAAGTTACGTCCGATGATCATAGGCTCCGATTCGGGATGGTTTATATTAGCGGGTAAGACTGCCCGTCCTGCAGCAATTTCATCCCGAACGAATTCGGGAGTAATGTATGATTTTATCCCCAGTTTCTCGTTTTGCATATTCTCTCTGATCGAAACGTATTCCATTTCAGGGGTAATAATGCCTTGGCGGGCATAATACATTTGAGTGATATTTTTACCTGCTTTGGCCCGATAAGGACGTTGGATATGTTCGAACCGAAGATGATCGAGCGTTTTATCAGCTAAACGGGAACGACCGTATTCCGACGTGATTTCAGGAAGTTGTTCTACGTCGTTTCTTTCGGTAATCCATTTTTCCCTCAGTCTCGGCAATCCTTTTTCGAGATCTATTTTGATCGAGGGATCGGTATAGGGACCACTTGTATCATATATATATACGTCGTCATTATGGCTAATAACACGCTCTCCGTTTACGATATTTACGGTATCGGTGAGTTTTACTTTCCGCATAGCGACTTTTATGTCATGCAATTTTCCGTCGATATATACTTTCTCTGAGTTAGGATAGGGAGTACGTATGATTTTATCGGTTTTCATTGTTGTGTAAATATTGAAGTATTTAATCTAAAAAGGAGGTTAACGGACTGCTGGCTGCGGCATGTTTTACTTGTGATCCTAGTCCTGATTCGTATGCTTGTCTTCCGGCAACAACCGCTTTTTTGAAAGCTTCAGCCATTTTTTCGGGATTACCGGCAATTGCTATGGCTGTATTTACCAAAACAGCATCGGCTCCCAATTCCATCGCTGCTGCTGCGTGAGAAGGTGCTCCAATTCCTGCGTCGATAACGACAGGGATATTGCTTTGTTCGATGATAATTTCGAGCATATCTTTAGTACAGAGCCCTTTATTCGTCCCGATAGGGGCTCCTAAAGGCATAACAGTTGCTGCACCGACTTCTTCAAGGCGTTTACAGAGTACGGGGTCGGCCTGAATATAAGGTAAAACGACAAATCCCATTTTAACGAGTGCTTCGGTTGCTTTTAATGTTTCGATAGGATCGGGTAACAGATATTTAGGATCGGGATGTATTTCGAGTTTCAGAAAATTGGTGTCGAAGGCTTCTCTGGATAATTGGGCTGCGAGAATTGCTTCTTCAGCATTTCTTACTCCTGATGTATTGGGCAATAGCTGTATTTTGTTACAATCGATGTGTTTTAGCATATCATCTTGCGGATTGTCCATATCGATACGTTTCATAGCTACAGTGACCATTTCACTGCCCGAAGCAATAATGGCTTTTTCCATTTGCTCGTTAGAACTGAATTTTCCTGTTCCGATAAAGAGTCGGGAATCGAACTCCCGTCCTCCGATGATTAATTTCTCCATTTTCTTTTCTTTTATATCGTTTTTATTTTTATGTTCGGTTTATTTTATTTAGCCTCCACAGGTTGCTCTTATGACGGTTAATTTATCATTTTCTTTCAGAATTAGTTGTTCCCAGTTCTGTTTACCGATTACTTTATTATTTACGGCAACGGCAATACCCGATTGTGGAAAATTTTGCTGTTGCAGTAATTTCAGTAAAGAGAGGTTTTTATCAACAAGGATTTCTTTATTATTCAATGTTATTTTAATCATGATAATTGCGGTTTATAAGATGTATGATTTTTTCAGTTTCAGATACCGGATTTTTTGCATTGAGTATAGTACCCGATAATGCGATACCTTCTATTCCGGTAGCCATTAGAGGTGCTATATCTTTATCTGTGATACCTCCGATTGCAACAATAGGTATGTTTATACCGCATTCTTTTCGTAAAGTGCAAATTCGATGGTATCCTTCGATTCCGAGTATGGGACTCAGATTTTTTTTTGTTTCGGTAAATCGAAATGGCCCTAATCCGATATAATCTGCTTTTTGTTCTTTCAGGTAGAGGATGTCATCGAAAGAATTAGCTGTTCCACCTATTATGAATCCATTCCCAAGTATTTTTCTTGCTTCTTGAGGAGGCATATCTAATTTCCCGAGATGTACACCGTCTGCTTTTATTTCTTTGGCAATGTGTACTTGATCGTCGATTATAAAAGTGGCTTGAAAATGACGACATCTTTCTTTCAATTTTAAAGCAACTGTAAATATTTCTTCTTCATTTTTATCTTTCATACGCAATTGAATCCACTTGCAACCCCCTTTCAGAGCTTCCTCGGCAGAATCTAAATAGTTGTATTTAGAATTGGCATGGGTAATGAATTGTAGCATCGGTATTTTCATCTGTTGTAATATTTTATTTCATCGAGTCTTTTGATTAGTTCGCCTTTCTCGGTTACATTCCATAAATAACCTAAAAATGCAGCACCTCCAAATTTATATTTTTTTAATATGGGAAGACGGTCGGGGGTAATTCCGCCTAAAGCGACAACAGAGTTATCGATCGTTCCTGAACGGGAAGCTTCTGTAAGTTCTTTTTCAGAAAAACCGGCCCGGTATCCTTTTTTGGAAATACTGTCGAAAATGGGGCTAAGAAAACAATAATCGGTTTTTGGGGATGATTTAAGTTCTTCTATCGAATGGCATGAACGTCCTGTATATCCTTGATAACCAATAGGCGAATGGGGATTTCGACGATTGAGATGAATCCCTTTAAGAGGAAATTTATGTATCAGTTCGAAGTGTTCGTGAAGAATGATATGGCGATAATATTGTGAGGGAATGTGTTGTAATAAACTTTGTAAATTGTCGGATGTAGCTGCAGGTTTTCTCAAGTGCAGTGTATCTATACCCCTTTTATCGAGTAGAAAACAGATTGTTTCAGCTTCTTCGTCAAAAAAATCTTCCTGTGTTATAGCTATTATTTTCATCTTGGATTATATTTTTAAATAATGGATCCGGTTTTTCCGGATACCATTATTTAATTTTGTTTTTTAATATCTGTGTCATGTAAAACGAGGAAAAATTCCTTAGTAAGTCGTTTTTATAACTGTTACTTTATCGCCGTTAGACAAGAATGTTTCACGCCACTCTTCTTTAGTAATCACCCGGTTGTTAACCGCTACGGTACTACCGTCTGCTGTTAAACTTTGACCGGCCAATAAATCTCTCAACGTCACTCTACTACCCACACAGATTTCTTGGTGATTCAAAAAAACTTTCATACAATCTCAATTTTAATTCAAGTTTAGGCATATATTTTCAGGAATTTATAACTTTTAAAGGATGTGGAGCAAAAAAATGGTTCAGGGGACCGTGACCGGTTCCTGTTTTTATATTGGCTCCTTTTTTAAGAGCTGTTGTGATGAATTTTTTAGCCAGTTTAGTCGACTCGTTTAATGTATAGCCTAATGCCAGATATGAAGCAATGGCAGATGACAGTGTACATCCCGTACCATGAGAATTTACGGTATCGATAGGATCGGACCGTAAAATTAACGGATCATTTTGTCGGGTAAAAAGAATATCTGTCATTTGAGCGTTTTTCAAATGGCCTCCTTTCATCAAAACAGCATTACATCCGTTCTTAATTAAAATATCGGCTGCTGCATACATCTCGTTCTCTGTCGTTATATTTTTACCCGAAAGCAGAATAGCTTCATCTATATTGGGCGTAATTAGGGTCGATCTGCAAAATAATTTACTTTTGATGATCCCTATGGTTTCATCTTCTATTAACTTATGCCCGCTGGTAGAAATCATGACAGGATCGAGAATGATATACGGAGGGGTATATTTATCCAACATTTCAATGACCGTTTCAACAATACCGGGCGAATGAAGCATGCCTATTTTTACAGCATCTGCTCCTATATCGGAGAAGACCGCTTCGAGCTGTGCTTTTACTATTTCCCTCTCTATCGGTTGAATAGCAGTTACACCACAAGTATTTTGTGCAGTTACAGCAGTAATAGCCGACATTCCGTACACACCAATAGCCGACATTGTTTTAAGATCGGCTTGTATTCCGGCTCCCCCGCTACAGTCAGAGCCCGCAATAGTTAAACATTTCGGATAACGATTCATTGTTTACTTATTGTTGAGTATTTGGCACACTCAAAAGGGGAAGAACACTGTTAAATACAGGTCAGAACACAGAATTAAGGCTTTACTATGAACAAAATTCCTACGCCGGCATTATCCGTCAGGTTCATAGGGTATAATCTCAGCCATTAAACGGCACCCCTCTTGTTTCGATACAAATGTAATGAAAAAGAGTTTGCTAACGTATCGAATAATATAAAAAAATATCCAATTATGTAAAAATAAATTTTATGATGCATTTTTTCTTTCTTAGAGAAGAATGAGGTACGATATGATATCGGTTTATAGACAGGTTTAGTCAGAATTAATTTTATTTTTCAGAATATCTCTTCAGGAAAATAACTGATTCTTTATTTATATTTTGAAAATTATACAGGAAGTATTATTTTTGTTTAAAAGTTATCTAAAAAGTTAAATGTTTACCGTCATTATTCACATGATGTTTGTTATCTATTAAAAATACGTTGCATAATATTAATAATTTAGTGAATAGAATATGAAAAGTAAATTTTTGCAAGATTTTAAGCAGTTTGCCATGCGCGGAAATGTAGTGGATATGGCTGTAGGTATCATTATCGGTGGTGCCTTCGGTAAGATTGTGTCGTCAGCTGTATCCGATCTTATTATGCCTGTTGTAGGGATATTGTTGGGTGGCGTTAATTTTACTAATTTGAAAATTACATTGCATGAGGCGGTAAGAAATTCTGCAGGAGAGGTTGTGACGCCTGCTGTAACGCTTAATTACGGTAATTTTATACAAGTTAGTGTCGATTTTATTATAATTGCTTTTTCTATATTCTTAATGATAAAATTGATGGCTAAATTAATGAATCAGAAGAAGAAAGAGGAAGAGGCTCCAGCTCCGACACCAGAACCTTCTGCTGAGGTAAAATTGCTTACTGAGATTCGTGATTTAATGGAAAAGCAAAAAGATTGATAAATAAAACGGCCGCTCCCGGAAGTTCAAGCGGCCGTTTTGCTACTGAAAGTTTTGTGGCATCAAAAAATATAGGGTTTTAGTTATTGTTTTCATCTGAAGGAACCGTATATCCTGTTTTAAACGCATAATATCCTTCTTTTTTATTTACATCAGAAGGCATAAACGAGTTATTTTTTACTTTGAATCTTACGATTAAATTTATATTTTCAGGGTAATCAGGTAAAGTAAAAGAGTACCAAGGCGTAATATAATTAGTGGGCATACCGGTTCCCGAACGTTGATATACGAGTAATAGTGTATCTGATTTAGTTCCTATTACATATTCTTTTAACTGAGCAAGATTTAAAGAATACGTTTCCCCTGAGTTCGGGAACTGCATCTGAGTTTGTATTGTTAATAGTGCCGGCCCGTTTTTAGGATAGGTAATTACGGGTTTTGTCATATTTACCAATGAATCGCTGGTTTGAAATTTTTGTTCCCATATTCCGTTCGGGTTTGTATCAAAAGCTTTCGGTAAACCAAAATAGTCGGGGGTTCCATTAAGATTAGCTTCATATATATTGTCTGTATCAGTAGATGAAGGTTGTTCGTCCCAGTTTATAGTAAAACCCGTAAATATGCGACCTCCAGCTTCCCATTCCTCTTTTATCTGATTACTTTTGATTTTTAGGTTGTTTTGATCGAAAAGGATATATTTCGTGCCGTTTTCAAGGACATGAATCGTACCCACACCATATGATGTCAATATATTTCCGTTATTTTTTAAGCAACCGGTTAATGTCCATATCATTACAGTAAATAATAATAAGATGTTAACCATTTTGATCGTTTTCATCATTTGTTTTTAAATTATATAGTTTATTAATTCAGTAGTATGCATATAAAGGGTTAAAAATTGGTACGAAGTCCTAGTTGGACAGTAAAGTTCAGGGGACGGTCATGCCATAAATTAGGTATACTGCTGTTGTCTAAATAATATGCCATTCCTGGTTCGAGATAAAGATCGATATGATCATGCAATGCATAGGCGGCACCTGCTTTGAGGTTGAAAGACCACTGTATGCGTTTGTCTCTGATATCTTCCGATAATTTATTTTTCAGATTCTTGTTTTCGACGTCTTCGGTTCGTTTACCACTGACATTGAAATCTGCCTGTACTCCGGCTGAAGCATAAAATGAGGCATTGCCCAAACGGGCGAAACGGTATATCGCATTTACAGGAATCCCGATATAATGCAATTCTTGTTTTCCTTTACGACTCAGGCTTTTGGTTTTATAATCTGAACGTAAAAGGGTATAAACAATTCCGCTTTCTATACTCCAATTGCGAGGGAGCTGTTTTTCAACGGTTAAACCGAAAGACAATGGAACTTTATGAATAAATCGGAGTTGTTCTTCATCTGAATAAAGGCTAAGGCCATCGTTTATTTCTGCTGCATTTTGCGTAAAAGGTCGATTTGCCATATTTTTACTTCCGGGTAATGAATTGGAAGCCATCAACTTTAGCGATATTCCGTTATTATTTATATTTTTAGCTGCATTGAATCCGGCAAAATCTGAATTATTATTTTGTATGATTTTTTCGAACTCTTTCATTTTCTGGTTGTATTCTTCTTTTGTCATATCAGCCGGATAACCGTATTTTTCATTGTCGGTAATTTCCTTTTTTGGGGTAATCGGTTGATTTTGATCTTTATTTTTTTCTTGAACCTTATTTGTAGCTAATAATTCTTTGTTTCCTTGGTGGCGACTTTCTTTTGTTGTGGTCGTCGGTAAAATTTTTTTCTGTATAGAAGTCGGTGCAGTATATGATTCTTCTTTTATATTTTGTTGTTTTTCTATTACTTTATTCTCTTCTATTTCGGGAGAAATGTAATTATCTTCTGTTTTTACGGGCTCGAATATTTGTATTTCTCTTTTTATTTCATCTTGTCTGACTTCGGCAATTCGGTGTTCGATGTTTTCAGGCACGAAGAAAAGAGTATAAGTCGCAATACCTCCGATTAGAATAGCGGCACATGCTGCTGCATAGCGGAAAACCGGTCTCATCCACACATGTTTTTTCTCGGGCAATCTGTTCTCGATATTCAGCCACAGGCTATCGGGAACATCGGCCTCGAAATCTTTCAGTTTCGTGCGTATGAGGTTTTCAAATCTGTTATTTTTGGTATGCATCTTATTATAATTCTTCTAATTTTTTCTGTAATAATCTTTTTGCCCTTGTAAACTGAGAGCGGGAAGTACTTTCGTTAATTCCGAGTGCCTCAGCAATTTCTTTATGTGTATAACCTTCTATGGCAAACATATTAAAAACAGTTCTGAAACCTGGTGGGAGCTCGGCTATGAGTTCTATAAGTTCGTTTGCCGAAATTTTTTCCAATGCCGAGTAATCAGGTTCCTTTAAAATATCCGGGTTATCTAATTCGACGGTTTCTTTCAGAATATCGTTTTTTCGTAAATATTCGAGTGCTGTATTTACAAAAATTCGTCTTATCCATCCTTCGAACGAGCCGTTTCCAGTGTATGACCCGATAGCCGAAAATACTTTTATAAATCCATCTTGCAGCAAATCTTCGGCTGTTTCCCTGTCGTTACTATAACGAAGACATACTGCCATCATTTTGCGCGCATAGGTATTATAAAGTTCTCTCTGCGCTCTGGAGTCATTATTTTTACAACCTTTTATCAGTTGTATTTCATCCATCGGAAACTATTCTTTTTCCGGCCGCTATTAGATTAGACGCACTTTTTGTTGCGATAGCTGCACCGTTCTATTATTTATTTTATTAAAAGATGCGAAAAACAGCTTCGGCCTTATCTAAGAAAAAGTAAGGCCGAATGTTATTTCCCGGATATTTTTTCAATTTCAATCCAGTTTGTGTATTACGAGTCCCGAACGCAGTTTGGGTTCGAACCACGTTGTTTTCGGTGGCATGATATTCCCTGTATCGGCAATATCCATAAGTTGTTTCATCGATACAGGATACAATGCTAAAGCTATTTTCATTTCACCGCTGTCTACTCGTTTTTGTAGTTCTTCCAGTCCTCGTATTCCTCCCACAAAATCGATTCTTTTATCGGATCTCAGATCGGTAATTCCTAAAATATCTCGTAAAATAAGATCTGATGAAATAGTGACATCGAGAACTCCGATGGGATCGTTTTCTTTATACGTTCCCGGTTTTGCGGTTAATGAATACCAATGTTTTCCCAAATATAGGGCAAAATTGTGTAAAGTCGCTGGTTTATAAATTTTTTCACCTTTATCTTCTATATCGAAATGTTTCGATAGTTTTTTTAAGAATTCGTCTTCAGTTAGTCCGTTTAGGTCTTTCACAACCCGATTGTAATCGATAATGTTTAACTGGGATCCCGGAAAACATACCGCAAGAAAATAGTTGTATTCTTCGTCACCTCGATGTGTCGGATTTTGTTTGGCTTTTTCGGCTCCGACCAAAGCTGCTGCTGCAGTACGATGATGCCCGTCGGCAATATACAGGTAAGGAATTTTAGCGAATATTTCGGTAATACGTTCTATATCTTGCCTGTTGTCGATAACCCAAAAATGATGACCGAAACCATCCGATGCTGTAAAATCATATTCTGCAGGTCCCGATACCGTGCGGGAGACGATTTGGTCGAGTTCTTCGTTGTCGGGGTAGGCAAAGAAAACCGGTTCGATGTTAGCATTGTTTATGCGTACGTGTTTCATACGGTCTTCTTCTTTGTCTCGGCGGGTAAGTTCATGTTTTTTTATCACACCGTTCATATAGTCCTCGACGTTGGCGCAAACTACAAGCCCGTATTGTGTACGGTCATTCATCGTTTGAGCATAAATATAGTAATGTTCTTCATCATCTTGTTTCAACCATCCTTTTTCTTGAAAATGGTTGAAGTTTTCTATTGCCTTTTCATAAACTTTCGGATCATGTTCGTCGGTTCCTGGTGCAAAATCGATTTCAGGTTTTATAATATGATATAAAGACTTTTCATTTCCTTCGGCTTCGTTACGTGCTTCTTCTGAATTTAGTACATCATAAGGCCTGGAAGCAACCTCTTCGATAAATTCTTTGGGAGGTCTTATTCCTTTAAATGGTTTTATTTTTGCCATCGTCGTTTTTATAAGTGGTTTATAATGATTACAAAAATAGCATTTGTACATACCCGGCGAAAGAATATTGTAATTGTCCTTTTCGCCGGGTATTTTTTATTTATTTACCCGATATTTGTCGATTCCATCTTTTAGGAAAGCAACCGATTGTTTTGCAGCAGCGATACCGGCGTTAATATTCGCTTCAGCGGTTTGAGCCCCCATTTTTTTCGGAGTGAAGAAATAACGATTTTCGAATTTTTCGGCAAATATTTCTGCATTATCTGGTTTAATATCAGATATATATCGAATATCGGTACGGTCTTTCATTATTTTTACTAATTCTTCTTCGTCGATAACTTCTTTACGCGCTGTATTTATCAATACGGCATTTTTAGGCATACGGTTCAATAGCTTATAGTTGATCGATTTTTTCGTTTCAGCGGTTGCCGGAATATGTAATGAAACATATTGGCAGTTCGAATATAATTCTTCGACGGTAGATACGGGTTTAACGCCGTCTGCTTCCATGATTTCGGCAGGACAATAAGGATCGAAGGCAAAAACTTCCATACCAAATCCTTTTGCAACGCGGGCGACGTTACGACCCACTTGTCCATAAGCGTGTATTCCTAATTTTTTCCCTTTGAGTTCGGTTCCTGAACTTCCGTTATAGAAATTACGAATTAGCATAACAGTCATTCCGAAAACCAGTTCTGCAACAGCATTCGAATTTTGTCCAGGAGTATTCATTACACATACTCCGTTTGCAGTAGCCGTTGATAAATCGATATTGTCATATCCGGCGCCAGCTCTAACGGCTACTTTTAATTTTTTTGCGGCATTAAGTACTTCTGCATCTATGATGTCACTACGAAAGATAATTCCGTCAGCATCAGCTATCGCATCGATTAATTTGCTTTTTTCACCGTATTTTTCGAGCAGTGCAAGTTCCATGCCTGCGGCTTCAATTTCTTCGCGTATACCGTTTATGGCAACAGGAGCGAACGGTTTATCGGTTGCAACTAATATTTTCATATCATCTGGTATTTAAGGGTTTATTTTTGCGATTAAACAAGTCGGGAGGTTGTCGCACATTTTTATTTATCTGGTGAGACAACCTCCCGGTAAATATTTCGATTCCGAAAATATCAATGATTTTTTTCGAATTCTTTCATTGTCTCAGTTAGTGCTTCAACGCTTGATTTGGGCATTGCATTATATATCGAAGCTCTGAAACCGCCTACCGAACGGTGACCTTTGATACCCACCATACCTTTGCTGGCTGCAAATTCTGCAAATTCGTTTTCGAGATCTTTATATTCGTCATTCATTACAAAACAAACATTCATAAGAGAACGGTCTTCTTCTTTTACTGTGCCTCTGAATAATTTGTTTCTGTCGATTTCGTCATATAAAATCGCCGCTTTTTCGATATTCATCTTTTCTATGGCTTTTATACCGCCCAATTGTTTATAATAGCGTAATGTCTGTAAAGCCGAAAAAACCGGTAAACAAGGAGGTGTATTAAACATCGATCCCTTTTTGATGTGTGTGCGATAATCGAGCATGGTAGGAATTTCTCTTCCTGTATTGCCCAATGCTCCTTCTTTAACGATAGCGATCGTAACACCAGCAGGGGCGAGATTCTTTTGAGCTCCAGCGTAAATAACGTCATATTTTGATACGTCGATAGGACGTGAAAAAATATCGGAAGACATGTCGGCAACCAAAGGAATTTTCACGTCGGGATCATAGCGCATTTCTGTTCCGAAGATGGTATTGTTTGTCGTAATATGGAAATAATCGGCATCTTCGGGTACTGTATAGTTTTTGGGAATATAAGTAAAATTAGCGTCTTTTGAAGAGGCAACAACATCGACTTCACCAAATAATTTTGCTTCTTTTATGGCATTTACCGCCCATGTACCAGTTTCGAGATAAGCTGCTTTTTTCTTTAACAGATTATAGGGTACCATACAGAATTGCATGCTTGCCCCACCGCCAACAAAAACAACCTCATAGCCTGAAGGAACTTCAAGTAATTCTTTTACTAATGCCATCGCTTCGTCCATTACGGCTACAAATTCTTTACTCCGGTGCGAGACTTCGAGCAGGGACAATCCGGTACCTGCAAAATTAATAACGGCATCTGCCGTGTTTTTAATAGTGTACTCGCTTAAAATAGAGGGACCTGCATAAAAATTGTGCTTCTTCATTTGATCGTACTTTATCGTTTATCAATTAATACATATTCCACTTAACGGGAACCCTGATGCGAAATTAATTTTTTTTTTGTTTAAAACCAAATAAATACAACAATTAGATAATTACCTGTCTTAAGTTTGTCATTTTGTTATATATAAAGTAAAATATGTGACAAAAATTAATTTTTTAATCGGTTTATTCTGATCTTTTATTACGTAAATTTTTGTTTCTATAAATAAACGATATAGGCCGTTATGCTGTGTTTTAAACGGCATTATTTTATTTGTACCTGTCGCCCCATAGATAATGTAAGTGGTCTTTCAGTTTATTTTCAGATGCGTTTGCCTGTGGTTCCCAAATCGACTTATTTTTAAGTTCATCGGGCAGGAATTGTTGTTTTACAAAATTGTTTTTATAATCGTGTGCATATTTATAATTTTTCCCGTAATCGAGTTCTTTCATTAGTGATGTGGGGGCGTTTCTAAGGGGTAACGGAACGGGCAGATTTCCTGTTTTTTCTACGAGAGATAGAGCGTCGTTTATGGCTTTGTAAGCCGAATTACTTTTAGGGCTACTTGCTAAATAAACCGTTGCTTCAGCGAGTATGATCCGACCTTCGGGCCAACCGATATTTTGTATTGCATCGAAGCAGGCGTTAGCCATCAGTAAAGCATTAGGGTTGGCGAGCCCTATATCTTCGGCGGCAGAAATAACAAGTCTTCTCGCGATAAATTTAGGGTCTTCACCACCAGCCACCATACGAGCCAGCCAGTAAATGGCTCCATCGGGATCACTCCCGCGTATCGATTTTATAAATGCGGAAATAATATCGTAATGCATTTCACCCCCTTTATCATAAGCCGCCGGGTTTTGTTGCAAACGGTCGGTGACGATGGCATCGTCTATTAGGATGGTTTCTTTGTCGGTTGCATTTACGATAAGATCGATGATGTTTAAGAATTTACGGGCGTCCCCTCCGGAGTATCTGAAAAGGGCATCGGTTTCTTTTATTTCGAATTTCCTCTTTTTAAGTTCTGTATCTTCTGAAATAGCTCTTTCGAGAAGTTTTTCCATATCTTTAACGGTAAGAGATTCGAGAACATAAATTTGACAACGTGAAAGCAACGGTCTTATTACTTCGAATGAAGGGTTCTCTGTTGTTGCACCGATGAGTGTAATTGTACCGTTTTCAACAGCGCCTAATAGTGAATCTTGTTGGGATTTGTTGAAACGGTGTATTTCATCGATGAAAAGTATCGGGCGTCCTTTTTGAAACATACGGTTATTTTTACACTTATCGATTACCTCCCGTACATCTTTTACTCCCGAGTGTATAGCGCTAAGGGTATAAAACGGGGCTTCGAGCTGATTGGATATAATACGAGCAAGCGTCGTTTTCCCGACTCCTGGAGGTCCCCATAAGATAAATGAAGATACTTGTCCGGAATCGATCATACGACGGAGAACTGCATTTTTACCGACAAGATGCTCTTGCCCGATGTATTCATCTAAATTTTTAGGCCTTAGCCTTTCTGCCAATGGTTGCAACATATAAATAGATCTGAAGCTTCTGCAACAAAATTACAAAAAATACCTGTAAGGGGAAGCCTTTATGTTTTTTTAGCGACAGGGGATAGATATGTGTTATTTTTGATTTTTTTTAGTTTATTGATGAATGTGGGATTAAACTTTTCCCGATTTTATTTGTCTGATATAATGTTCCGGGACAAGAACATAGTAGATAAATTAAATAAAAAAAATGATGAAAATTAAGGTTGTATTATTATCAATGGCATTTGTATGCAGTGCGGTAGTTTGGGCGCAGGCTCCTAAAGGCGAACCGCAAAAAAGGCAATACCCTTCTGAAAAGATGATAAAGGAGTTGAATTTGAGCAGTGATCAGGTAAAACAATTGCAGGATGCTCAAGAAAAAATGCGTACTCAAATGATGGATTTACGTAAAAATAATAAAGATTCCCGGGAGAAGCAAATGGATGAAATGAAAAAATTGCGTGCTTCACAGCGGGAAACTCTCAAAAAGATACTGACTAAGGATCAATATATTACGTATCTCGAAAACGAACTCGATCGTCGTGATGAGATGAATCGTGGGCCGAGGGTCGATAGAAGAGATGGCCGAATAGATAGAAGAGGAGATGTGAAGATGAAATATGCTCCCCGTCCTGATAGAGATAGTGAACAATAACTTGATTATACGGGGAAATTCCCTTTATAATATACATTTAAGATTGAGATGTTATGTCCTGTCGGAATTGGTTGTTCCGGCAGGATATTTTTTATTTAGGAGCTTTTCGGTAAAGATAAATGGCGATTATCGTATATATGATATTGGGCAACCATACGGCGATACGCGGGGAAGTCAGACCGCTTACTGCAAAAGTAGATGATACTGTTGAGAATAAAATATAAGAAAAACTCAGCAATAATCCTATTCCTATATTAAGTCCCATTCCTCCTTTTACTTTTCGTGATGCCAATGACATGCCAATAGATGTAAGAATAAAAGCAGCAGCAGTCATGGCATATCTTTTTTCGTATTCTATCTCAAATGCTTTTATATTGGCTACTCCTCGTTTTCTTTGTCGGTCGATGTATTCTTTCAATGCAGGTGTAGTCATAAGCTCGCTGTCATATCGGGAGATCAGAAAATCAGCAGGTTCGAAATTAATAACGGTGTCTAATTGAGTGCCTCTTTGCAATGTTTCCTTCAGTCCGTTAAAATTACGTATCATGTAATTTTTTATAACCCAATGGTAGGCAGTATCGTAAGTTACCGATTCTGCCGTAAGTCTCGACTTCAATGTTTTTCCGTCGAATTCTTCCATCGAAAAACGGTAACCTGTTCTGGTCTTATTGTCGTATCGGCTTATGTATGCGATAACATCGGGTTCTACTTGCAACTGTATATTATTGGCATAATTTACACTTTTGTCACTGACATATTTATTCTGAAAAGCAATACGGGTCTTATTTGCCGGAGGAATGACAAAACTGTTAAGATAAAATGTGCCGCCGGCGATTATCGCTGCCGATATCATGTAGGGTATCATCAGCCTTTTAAAGCTGATTCCGCTTGATAGCATAGCGATTATTTCAGAGTTATCGGCCAGTTTAGATGTGAAGAATATAACTGCGATAAAAGTGAATAAAGGGCTGAATAAGTTTGCGAAATAAGGGATGAAATTAAGATAATAATCGATTACGATAGCTTTTAAAGGGGCATTCAGGAACTTATCGAGTTTTTCGTTGATATCGAAGACCACTGCTATGGAAATGATCAGGATAATGGCGAAAATGTAAGTTCCCAAGAATTTTTTAATGATATAGAAATCGATCTTTTTTAACATTTCCTTTACTTTTACAGTCGGTATGTAACTCGTTTTATCATTTCGTCTTTCCAGCTTTTAAAGTTTCCGGCAATGATTTGCCTGCGTGCTTCTTGTGTAAGCCAAATATAAAAGGCTAAATTGTGCACCGAAGCTATTTGCATAGCCAGTATTTCGTCACTGATAAATAAGTGTCTTACATAGGCTTTCGAATAATGATGATCGACGAAAGAAGTCCCATATTCATCCAAAGGAGAGAAATCATCAGCCCATTTTTTATTACGCATATTCATAATTCCGTTGCGGGTGAAAAGCATCCCGTTTCGGCCGTTACGGGTAGGCATAACGCAGTCGAACATATCTACGCCTCTTTCGATACCTTCGAGAATATTGGCCGGAGTTCCTACTCCCATTAGATAACGGGGTTTTTCTTTAGGTAATATTTCGTTTACCACCTCTATCATTTCATACATCTTTTCGGTGGGTTCTCCTACCGCAAGGCCACCGATGGCGTTTCCATCAGCTCCGAGACCGGCGACATGTTTGGCAGCCTCCCGGCGTAAATCGGGATAAACACAACCTTGTACGATCGGGAAAAAGGTTTGACGGTATCCATATAGTCCTTCGGTTTCATTAAAATGTTTCCATCCTCTTTCAAGCCAGCGTTGGGTAAGAGCCAGAGACTTTTTGGCATAATTATAGTCGGCTTGTCCAGGAGTACATTCATCGAGAGCCATCATAATGTCCGAACCGATAATGCGTTGTGTATCTACAACATTCTCGGGAGTGAAGAGATGTTTGGATCCGTCGATATGGGAACGAAAATGTGCGCCTTCTTCGGTTAGTTTCCGGTTATCGGAAAGAGAAAAAACTTGGAATCCTCCGCTATCGGTAAGGATAGGCCGGTCCCAACCGTTAAATTTATGTAATCCTCCGGCCTGTTGCAATATCCCGAGCCCGGGTCTAAGATAAAGGTGATAGGTATTTCCTAATATAATTTGGGCTTCGATATCCTCTTTTAGTTCGTGTATATGTACGGCTTTTACCGATGCTACCGTACCTACCGGCATAAATATGGGGGTAGTTATGGAACCATGGTCGGTCGTAATAGTTCCTGCACGGGCATTGCTCCGATTATCGGCATATTCTAATTTAAAATCCATCCGGTAACAAAATTTCCCGCAAATATAGTTCTTTTTCGCCATACGACAATTATGTTATCTTTACAGATTATTGTCGATAAGGTTATCTGGAGTATTCTCGTCTTTTTTGCATTTTTTCGCGATTGTTTTTTATTGTGTAGGTAGGTTAAATTAGGCTGATATCAAATAATTGGTAATAGAAAAAAATATATTTGTAAAAATAATTCGAGGATGTTTCGTTGTGAAAATACGGTGAGGAGGTGTTTTTTTTATATTATATTACTGGTGCCTGCCGGTATATATGCTCAGCAAGATACGACTTTGGTCCTCGGTATTCATAAAAAGGAAAACAAAAAAATAGATATTCAGCCATATGTATCGCCGGATAATGTTATAAATCAGAAAACCGATAGTTTAAAAGAAATGTCTATCGATGCTTTTATTCAACCGTTCGATGTTAAAAAATATTTGGATAATAAATCGCGTTTGTTTTTGCCTCCCAATCCTTCTGAACATATAAAAAGAGCGCTTATCTTGTACATGGCCAATGACTTTAACTGTATTTCTCCCGATGATCGAAAAATGATCGAAAATGCGGCGGTGAATGTTCGAAAAATGTTTGAACGGTCAGGAATAAAAAAGATAAAAACAGCCCCCGGTTTTAATTTCGATCTGGCTGATTATGTGCGTCGGAAAAAACAAATGAAGAATTATGAAAAGTCTTTACAAATTACAGGAGAATTAAGTAAACTCCCCATGAAAGATACGATTGCCCGATAAATAAATTCATTCTCTTTCTAAATATTTCTATTTGAACAGTCTAATTTACGAACAATTCAAAATACCGGTTTGTTTTAGTGACAGTATGGCCAAAATGTCAGTCGGATAATTAGTTCACTGTGAATCTTATCGACAAGATATGTTGATTCATTTTAGGTTAAATATAGACAAATTGTCATTTTAAGATATTGAAAATCAGAAATTTTGACGTATTTTAAGTTTGGCATTCAGTTTGATTTTATTCGAGTGAATATTCAAAATCCCAATCGCAAAGAGAGGGTGCAAAAGTGAAGAGAAAGGAGAAATTAAGATATGAATTTTAATAATTTTACAATTAAATCCCAAGAGGCTGTGCAGAAAGCGGTACAGATTGTTAGTGATAAAAGCCAGCAATCTATAGAGCCAGTGCATTTGCTTAAAGGGTTACTCGATGTAGGAGAAAGCCTTACGGGGTATATTTTCCAGAAATTAGGAGTAAATATTTCACAATTAACCAGTATGGTAAATCGTGAAATAGATACGCTCCCTAAAGTTAGTGGCGGGGAACCTTATCTGAGTCGAGAATCGAATACCGTGTTGCAGCGTGCCAATGATTATTCATCGAAAATGGGAGACCAGTTCGTTTCTCTTGAAGCTATATTGATGGCTTTACTTCAGGTGAAAAGTTCAGCCTCGTCTTTTTTGAAAGATATAGGGGTTACCGAAAAAGATCTGGGAGCAGCTATTGACGAATTAAGAAAAGGTAAAAAGGTAACAGATGCTTCTGCTGAAGACACTTATAATGCATTGAGCAAATATGCTATAAATTTGAATGAAAGAGCTCGTTCGGGAAAACTTGATCCGGTTATTGGCCGGGATGATGAAATACGCCGGGTTTTGCAGATACTGAGCCGTCGTACCAAAAATAATCCTATCCTTATCGGAGAACCTGGTACTGGTAAAACAGCGATAGCAGAAGGTCTGGCTCATCGTATAGTGAGAGGTGACGTACCCGAAAATCTGAAAAGTAAACAGATATATTCTCTCGATATGGGCGCCCTTGTAGCCGGTGCTAAATATAAGGGAGAGTTTGAGGAGCGTTTAAAAGCGGTTGTAAATGAAGTGACACAAGCCGAAGGGGAGATTATCCTGTTTATCGACGAAATTCATACTTTGGTCGGGGCGGGGAAAGGTGAGGGAGCAATGGATGCTGCCAATATACTGAAACCTGCTTTAGCCCGGGGCGAATTGCGTTCGATAGGTGCTACCACATTAGATGAATATCAAAAATATTTTGAAAAAGACAAAGCTCTTGAAAGACGTTTCCAGATCGTTATGGTGGATGAACCCGACGAGTTGAGTACGATTTCTATTTTAAGAGGACTGAAAGAACGTTATGAAAATCATCATAAAGTACGTATCAAAGACGACGCAATTATTGCGGCAGTTCAGCTTTCTGAAAGGTATATTACCGATCGTTTCTTGCCTGACAAAGCAATAGACTTGATGGATGAGGCTGCTGCTAAATTGAGGTTGGAGGTCGATTCGGTACCTGAAGCTCTTGATGAGATCAGTCGTCGTATAAAACAGCTCGAGATCGAGCGGGAAGCCATTAAGAGAGAAAGTGATACCGGTAAGTTGAAACAGCTCGAGGAGGAAATTGCTAATTTAAAAGAAGAAGAAACCCGGTATAAGGCTAAATGGCAGGCCGAAAAAGAATTGCTCAATCGCATTCAGCAGAATAAGATCGATATCGAAAATATGAAGTTCGAAGCCGATCGTGCCGAGCGAGAAGGCGATTATGGGAAAGTAGCTGAGATACGATATGCTAAAATCACTCAGAAAGAAAACGAAATAAAAGAAATACAAGAGCAGTTACGCAAACAGCAAGGCGGGGCGGCTATGATAAAAGAAGAAGTGGATGCGGAAGATATTGCCGATGTCGTATCCCGGTGGACTGGTATTCCTGTTAGCAAAATGATGCAAAGTGAGAAAGAGAAATTATTACATCTCGAAGAAGAACTGCATAAACGTGTAGTTGGCCAGGAAGAGGCGATACAAGCTGTAGCCGACGCTGTGCGACGCAGTCGTGCCGGATTGAGTGATCCTCGCCGTCCTATTGGTTCGTTTATATTTTTGGGTACTACTGGTGTCGGTAAAACCGAGTTGGCAAAAGCTTTGGCTGAATATTTGTTCGATGATGAGAACATGATGACGCGTATCGATATGAGCGAATATCAGGATAAGTTCAGTGTGACACGTCTGATCGGTTCACCTCCCGGATATGTTGGTTATGAAGAGGGAGGTCAATTGACCGAAGCTATACGTCGTAAACCATATTCAGTGGTATTGTTCGATGAGATTGAAAAGGCGCATCCCGATATTTTCAATATTCTTTTACAGGTACTTGATGACGGTCGTCTTACCGATAATAAAGGTCGTTTGGTAAACTTTAAGAATACCATTATTATCATGACTTCGAATATGGGATCGTCGCTTATTCGGGAAAATTTTGAGAAAATTACTCCTGAGAATAAAGAGAAGATTACCGAAGAAACTAAGGTGCAGGTTCTCGATTTATTGAAACAGACTATACGTCCTGAATTTTTGAATCGTATCGACGAAACGATTATGTTTACGCCGCTTAACGAGGAAGAGATAAAAGAGATCGTGATGATGCAGATAAGGGGAGTTGAAAAATTATTGAAAAATAATGGTATCGATCTCGAGATTACACCCGAAGCTCTTGCTTTTATTGCGCATGAGGGCTATGATCCTCAGTTTGGTGCCAGACCTGTAAAAAGAGTAATTCACCGTTATATTCTGAATCAGTTATCGAAAGATTTGCTGGCACAGAAAGTAGATAAAGATAAACCTATTATTATCGATTCACACGGTGATAAGTTGATATTTAAGAATTAAGTGTAATAGCTAAAATTATAAAAAGGAGATGTGAAGTTCGTCTTTACGTCTCCTTTTTGGTTTTACTCTTATATTAAGGGAATGTTTAAAAAGCTTGTAAAATGGTTCTTTTTACAAGAACGGTTTGGAAAAGTCGATCGTGTTCGTTACTTTTACCCGATAAACAAATACATAAAGATTATGAGTCAGGAAGAAGATTTGTTTGAATATGATGATGAAGATTCTGTTAAATTTATCAGAAATTATCTCCCTCAGGAATTAAAAGAAAAGTTTAGCGACGACGATATTAATTATGTCATCGATCTTATCTATGAGTTTTATGAAGATAAAGGTTATATGGATGACGATGCCGATGAAGAAGTTGACATCGATGAAGATGAGTTAGTTGCCTATGTCGTTAAAAATGCGAAGAATAACGGTTTCGAGAATTTTACTCCCGAAGAAATACAGTTTATCGTTCAGGGTGAACTGAATTATTGTGATTCTTTGGGAATGTTTGATGATTAATTTGCTGTTTTTTCCTGCTTACCGCAGATAAGTTTAATCGCATAGCAAATACAGGATACCTTTGGCTTGGTTTTCTGTGTTTGTTTATTTTTGTTTTTTATTGAGAATGAAGAATAGACTGTATATAATTTTACTTTTTGCAAGTATTTTATCGATAACTTCCTGTACTCCGGTGAAGAAGGCGATGAATTCTACCCGTGATGCATTCGGTCGTTTGACCGAATCGAGTAAGAATCTTTTCCATCATAAGGATACGGTAGAAGCGCACCCCGATATACACCAATTCGCCCTCGATGAAAATCTGCTTGTTCCGGCAATACCGTCAAAATCCCTTGAAGAAATTCAGGACATGGTAACGCAAGAAGTACGTCGTTTGTCTAAAATAAAAAATCTACGGGTTTCTACCGTACGTCAGGGAGAAGTTATAAAAGTCGTGATGCCGCTTAATCAGTTATTCCTACCGAATGATACTACTTTGTGGGGTAGGGCCGATCTTTCTTTACGGCCTTTTATGCGTTATGTCCGCATTCCCGATTATTTCCATATCATGCTGGTCGTACATTCCGATAATACCGGAAGCCCTTTATATACAATGAATTTATCGAAATCCCGGAGTATAGCGGTACGAGATTGGTTTGTGTCGCAAGGTGGCTCACCCGAATATATCGTTACTTATGCCAAAGGCAGTACCGAACCTATTTATACGAATAATTCCGAAATAGATCGGGATCGGAACCGTCGAATCGAGATATATCTTATTCCGGCCGAAGGCGTTATAAAAGATGCCAGAAAAAAACGTATTAATTTTAGCGAATGATTCTCGGTTTTTATTCTGAGTGATATATTGAATGCAGTAGCTTTATAATATCCGAAAGTCCGACTTCTTAAAAAACGGAGATTTTTTTATATCCCTTTTATCTCTCGTCTTTTTTGTCTATTTTTGCACACCCGTAATACATAGATGCGGGAAGCGATCGAATATAAAGTAACAATCATAACAAAAATGGCAAAAGAATTAAAGGATTTGACCAAACGCAGCGATAATTATTCGCAGTGGTATAATGATTTGGTCGTAAAAGCCGATTTGGCCGAACAGTCTGCTGTGCGCGGATGTATGGTGATAAAGCCTTACGGATATGCAATCTGGGAAAAAATGCAGCGTCAGCTCGATGATATGTTTAAAGAAACCGGACATGTAAATGCCTATTTTCCGTTATTGATTCCCAAATCATATCTGAGTCGTGAAGCGGAGCATGTAGAGGGTTTTGCGAAAGAGTGTGCGGTAGTGACACATTACCGGTTGAAAAATGCAGAAGATGGTTCGGGGGTCATTGTCGATCCGGCGGCAAAACTCGAAGAGGAACTAATAATAAGACCGACCTCGGAAACGATTATTTGGAGTACGTATAAAAATTGGATACAGTCTTATCGCGATCTTCCTATCCTTTGTAATCAGTGGGCCAATGTGATGCGATGGGAAATGCGTACCCGACTTTTCTTACGTACTGCAGAGTTTTTGTGGCAGGAAGGGCATACGGCGCATGCGACTCGGGAAGAAGCAGAGGAAGAAGCTCAACGTATGTTGAACGTGTATGCCGATTTCGCTGAAAATTTTATGGCAATGCCTGTTATAAAAGGTGTAAAATCGGCGAATGAACGTTTTGCAGGAGCTCTCGATACGTATACTATCGAAGCCTTGATGCAAGATGGAAAAGCATTGCAATCGGGAACTTCGCATTTTCTCGGACAGAATTTTGCCAAGGCTTTCGATGTTCAGTTTGTAGATAAAAACAATAAACTCGATTATGTATGGGCTACATCATGGGGGGTTTCTACTCGTCTTATGGGTGCACTCATCATGTCTCATTCAGATGATAATGGTTTGGTGTTACCTCCTAAATTGGCTCCGATACAAGTCGTTATTATTCCTATCTATAAAAATATGGAACAGTTGGCTCAAATCGATGAGAAAGTTGCCGGTATTGTCGCTCGTTTAAAAACTATGGGAATATCTGTAAAATATGATAATGCCGATAACAAGCGTCCTGGATTTAAATTTGCCGATTATGAGCTGAAAGGAGTGCCGGTTCGTCTGGTGATGGGAGGTCGCGATCTTGAAAATAATACAGTAGAAGTTATGCGTCGGGATACTCTTGAGAAGGAAACAATTTCTTGTGATAATATCGAACAGGTAGTTAAAGATCTTCTGGAGGAGATTCAGGCTAATATTTATAAAAAAGCGGCAGATTTTCGTGCTTCTCAAATACGTGAAGTCGATAGCTATGATGAATTTAAGGAAGAGATCGAAAAAGGCGGATTTATTCTTGCACATTGGGACGGTACCCCTGAGACCGAAGAGAAGATAAAGGAGGAGACTAAAGCGACTATACGTTGTATACCTTTTGATGGAGATAAGACTCCTGGTGTATGTATGGTTACCGGTAAACCTTCTCAACGTCGGGTATTGTTTGCAAGGGCTTATTGATGTGATATATAGTTTATAAAAAACGACCGCTTTCAAGCGGTCGTTTTTTATAAACTATATATCACCATTTGATTTTAAAGGTTTTATTCTTGGATTTTATAATATAAATACCCGGTGTTAAAGCAGGCGTATATATATGTGTACCCGGTTTATTCTTTAACTGTTCTATCAGTTTTCCTTCGGTTGTATAGATAGAAATTAATTCTTCCTGCTTGCTTGTAACGATTAATTTTCCTGTTGATACATTTATATCAGTTGTCGTAGCGGTACGGATGATTGTTCCAGAAGACTTTCCTTTTACAGCTTCATTCCAGGAAGAGGCAACCCGTATGCCTCCGATTACGATATCTTGACCTTCGTATCCGGGGCGTATTCCGAGTCCGGCAGGTACAATATCTCCTTTATTTGCATCCGATAATGGGCCGATAAGTGGACTATCCGGTTCTGCATCGGGCATCGAATCGAATAAAAACAGACTTACTTTATCGTTATTGTTTCCCGAGACTATTTCATATTTGAGAACAAAAAGATACACTTTCTCCGGATCTATTGTTTCTCCGATTGTCATAACGCGTTTGCTATTATCGCCGAATGACAATCCTACATTTTTACCGTCTGCCGATCCATAGATCCGACCGTTATAAAGAAAATTCCTGTCGGTACCTCCGTTCCAAAAGGGAAGGTTTCCATCCCAAAGATGTATAAAATACTGATCTTTACTACTTGCTTTTATTCGGGCCAGAAATGCCATGTAAATATTTCCGGATTCGATTGCCGGGAAAGCAGTGCATTCCGCGGCACCATCATTCTCTAAACGTACTGCATATCCCTGGTTCGACCCCGGGTAACCCGGAAAAGAAAGTCCATCGGTAATATGCAAAACATCATTTCCTGATGAAAGCATTTCCCAGTTTTCCTGATTGCTTAATAAATTTCCAGTTCCATAGTTAAAATATTCAGTCCATACATTTTGTGCTTGTATAGTAAAAATGGAAGGGAACAGGAAAACAAAGGCGTGGATTAACCACGCCTTTGTCGGTATTATAAATTGTCTTTTCATCAGAGTTTAACCGATTGGGTTTTGTTTCCGACTTTTACCAGATAAATACCTTTTTGGGCTTTTTGTATACTGATCGTAGTAAGACCGTCGATAGCTGTCGTTTGTGCAACGATTTGCCCGAGAATATTATATACTTCGATATTCGATCCTGCGGGTGCGTTTACATAAACGGTTCCGTTAGAAGCATATACCTTTAGGGTATTTATGTCCGAAGTTTCTATGCTTCCGGGGATAGAAGTCACGAATGATTGGGGAACCAGTTGTATGGTCGTGTTAAATACCAGAACGACTCCGGTAATATCCTGTGCTTCGGCAGGTATTGGCTGTCCGATATAAGGCATATCGTCATACTGGGTTCTGATAACCGGAGAAGCGATATTTTTCAGGTTGTAACTCTGACCTTTTGCCCAATTACCCGTTGCGTCGATTTCGACATTTTTTATAAGTACTAATGCAGCGGCATCGTCAGCCGTAATATCGGCCGGAATTTTTTCTTGAGGGGTTACAGTTTTACCTGATTCTCCTTTTACGGCATCTGCCAGCGGTGCGAATTGCATCATTCCGTTATAAATAGAAAGTGTTCCTTTCAGATTGCCTATTTCATCTCCTACGGCATATTCACCGGTAATAATACCTTCCCGGTCAAATATCAAAAGGTTACCGGTGGCATCTTGAATATATTTTGCATGAGTATAATCGGGTGACACGAAAGTTACTACCGGTTTACCGGTAAGTGAAAATTCTTGATCGGGGTTGGTTTCGAATGCCTCCTTCATGGCGGCAATCGTTGCGACTTCCGTAGGAGTAGCTTTTCCGTTACCAGTTAAAGCTATTGTAACGGCTTTATCTCCCGCAAAATCGACTGCACTTGTAATAGTTACCGTACCGGTATAACTTTTAACTTCGGTGGGAGCAAATGTAATTTCAATGTCCTTTCCGGTTTCCGAAGTCAATTCAGCGGCGGTAATCGTACCACTTCCTGAGAATGCATCGCCGGTAACAGTATAATTGAATTCACTGTCGGTTAACTGGTCTCCTTTTATATTCAGTGTTTTCGGGGTTGAAGATCCTACATATTGAGTTTCGAAATCGAGATTTTCGGCTACAGTAAGAGTCGGTACGGTAGGTGCTTCATACTGCGAAATTTTAAGATCATGAATATAAGTGGCTCCTATTACTTCGATTTTTAGCGTAACGGGAGTTTTAATGTTCACGGTTTCGGTATATAATTTTCCTGTTTTATTATTTGCCGCACAATCATATACAAATGTTGCGACTTCATCTCCGTTTGCATTATTCGTTATTTTTACGGTTCTTGTTCCCGAAGCCGAACTCGATATGATACCGATTGTAATGTCTCCTATCGAAGCTACTTCAGGTAACACTAAAGTACTACTTTTAGTGTTATTCATTTGTAAGTATCCTTCTGAACATTCGCCTAAAGTAGTTCCGTTCGGATTTCCGGTTGCAAAGTTCATACACTGTGTAGCATTATAAGTTCCTGCACCTGTTACTTCTTGTGTAAAAGTGGAGTAGGATTTGTGTTCGGTCCAACTTTGAAAGTTCTCATCGATGAGATAAGTTTGCGCATTCCCAATAAAGGCCAGTGCGCAAAATAAGGAAATTAATCCTGTAATTCGAGTAAAATTCTTCATACAATAAACTGTTTTGGTTAATACTAAGTGGTATATATCATAGAAACAATCAAATTTAAGGATTCTGCAATAGAATTACAAATAATTTTTCATATTTCGATGTACTTTTTATTTATTAGCAAATGTAGATGAAAATGATTTTACAACTAATTACAAAATGATGACAATACCGATAATTTATGATTTTATTATATTTTATCTTACTAAAATTATAGGGCGATATATTTTGCAACTCGAAAGGATTATCGTACCTTTGTGCCGCTAATGCAAATATTAACTAATTAAAAAATTTCAAATGGCAACAAAAATCAGATTACAAAGACACGGACGCAAATCATATCCGTTTTATCAAATTGTAATCGCCGATAGCAGGGCACCACGTGATGGTAAGTTTATTGAAAGGATAGGTTCATATAATCCGAACACTAATCCTGCTACAATAAATTTGGATTTCGATAGAGCTTTGTATTGGCTGCAAACCGGTGCTCAACCCACCGATACCACTCGTAATATTTTGTCTGCGCAAGGCGTGATGCTGAAAAAGCATTTATTGGGTGGTGTAAAGAAAGGCGCATTTTCTCAGGAAGAAGCCGATAAGCGTTTCGATGCTTGGTTGAAAAACAAACAGAGTGCAACTGATGCTGAAAAGGCAAAATTAAGCGAAGCTAAGGCTCTCGATGCTAAAAAACGTCTCGAAGCCGAACAGGAAGTCAATAAAGCTATCGCTGAGGTGGTCGCTAAAAAGAAAGCAGAAAAAGCTGCCGCTGCTGCTGAAGCCGCTGCTGCCGCAACTGCAGAGGAAGCTCCTGCCGAAGAGGCTGCACCTGCTGCAGAGGAAACTCCTGCTACAGAAAGTGCTGAATAATAAATACAGCATAGAATTATTAAACGGTTGATCTTATCGGGATCAGCCGTTTTTTATTTACAATCTTCCGGTATGCTTTATTTTATTGAGGAGAGGTTTAATGAGGTGATTTATGTTGAAAATAACGCAGAATTAAATTATCCATAGGTATTGTTATCGTACAATAAATGAGGTATTTTGTTCTGTTGTACTATAAATAGTATTCTTACTTAATTATATTGGGATAGTAAACAATGATCTTTTTGTAGTTATTGATTCAACCTTTAGCTTATACATTGATGTTTATTTCTTTCGTGTTTTTCTTTTTTATCCGGTTGAAATGAATAAATAAAGTAATTACTGCGATAACGGATGCAATGAAGTCTGATGCCGGCATACTGGCCCATATTCCGGTTGTTCCATAATGTTTCGGCAAAATTATAAGACAGGGAATAAGAAATAATAATTGTCGGGAGAGAGAAAGAAATATAGATACTTGGGATTTGCCGATCGACTGAAAAAAGTTAGAAATAATAATTTGGCAACCCACCAACGGAAACATCAAGCAGGCAATGCGTAATCCTGTGTTGGCCAATTCGGTAAGTTCTGCACTGTTGGTAAACATCGCTACAACGGCGTGAGGAAAAATTTCGCTTATGAGAAAACCGAATGTGGTAATGCTTACACCCGCCAGTATACAATAACGTAGAGTTGTGCGTACGCGGTCGAATTGGCGGGCTCCGTAATTATATCCGATTATAGGCTGCATGCCTTGGGATAATCCCATGACAATCATTACAAAAAGGGTAAGCATACGGTTAACGATACCGTAAGCTCCTATAGCGAGGTCTCCGCCGTAGCTTCTTAGGCTGGTATTGATAATTATGACGACGATACAGGCGCAGGCATTCATGAGAAACGGAGACATTCCAATGGCATATATGCTCAGGATAATACGTTTTTTTAGCTTGTAATCTCCTTTTTCAAAATGGATAAAGCTTTTTTTATTATAAAAATGATTCAGAATCCATATCATACCGCAAACTTGAGAAAGAATTGTGGCAAATGCAGCACCACGCATTCCCCATTCCATCCAAAAAATGAATATGGGTGCGATAATAATATTGGCGCCCACGGTAAATAAAGAGGATAGCATCGCTTTTTTAGGATATCCTGTAGCCCGCATGATATTGTTAAGTCCGATAAATACAAACGAAATGGGGGAACCCAGTAATATGATTTGCATAAAATCTCGGGCATAAGGTAAGGTTTCGGTACTTGCGCCGAAAAACATCAATATAGGATCGAGAAAAACGTAAGTAATTGCCCCGAAGCAAACAGCGTGAACAATACAGAGAATAAAAACATTATGTAAAACTTCAGTTGCTCGTTCTGTATTTTTTTGTCCCAGATATATTGAACTGATGGTTGCTCCTCCGACAGCGACAAGTGTACAAAATGCAATGACAAGATTCATCAAGGGAAAGGTAATGGCAAGGCCGGTGATTGCCAGCGGGCCCACTCCGTGTCCGATAAATATACTGTCGATAATGTTATAAAGCGAGGTTACTGTCATTCCGATTATGGCCGGAATTGAATATTCTATTAGTAACTTCCCTATGGGACGCGTTCCCAGTACGAGTGGAGAGTTAGTATCTGTCATAAAAATTTCGCAACTTTTGTCGATGCAAAGGTACTAATTATTTGTATAGTCTTTTGCGATTTATTTACTTTGCAGCGTTAAAACAAAATAAAAAGAAAACATATGAAAACGATAAAAGCCGCTTTATTCGATCTCGATGGTGTTGTAGTGGATACCGAAACACAATATTCCAGATTCTGGGGTAAGGTAGGAGATAAGTTTCATCCCGAGATCGAGAATTTCGGTTATATTATTAAGGGGAATACATTAAATCAAATATTCGATCGGTATTTTAAAGATCAGAAAGAAATTCAGAAACAGATTAAGCAAGCTCTTGCATATTTCGAAACTCATATGCAATATGATTTTATTCCCGGGGTGTTGGCTTTTATCGATGATTTACATGCTAATGGAGTGAAAACGGCTATAGTTACCAGCTCGAATGACGAAAAAATGAAGAATTTGTATACTGCACGGCCGGAAATCAAAGATTATTTTGATGAGATTATTACGGCTGAGAATATTTCCCGTTCTAAACCCGATCCTGAAGGTTATCTGTTGGGAGCAAGAACTTTCGATGCTGATCCGGTAGAATGTTGTGTCTTTGAAGATTCTTTTGCCGGATTGGAAGCCGGGAATGCGGCCGGGATGACAGTTGTCGGGTTATCTACTACACATCCTGTCGAAAGTATTTGTAATAAGGCCAAGATTGTTATTCCTGATTTTATCGATTTTACGTATAAAAAATTGCTTGAAATATACAATGACTAATTTTTTAGAGTCATTGTTTTCAATCGGATGAAAGTGATCTTAGAAGAACGGATTAATACCGTATGGGGATCACTTTTTTTTACGTATTATGATTATTGCTGCGCCCGATAATAAGATAAAACATGCCAAAAATATATACATTCCCGAGGAATGACCTGAAATATCGTTAAGCGTTCCGGTTAGCAGCGGAACAACTGCACCTCCCGATACGGCCATGATCATTAGTCCCGATACTTCGTTTGCCCGTTCTGTACGATGTTGCAATGCGAGTGCGAGCAGAATTGAAAAAACATTCGAACACATAAGTCCAATGATAAAAATGCAGATAAGTATTACCATTATCGAGTTTGTCAGCATCATAAAAGTAAAAATCAGTACACCGATTATCATGCTGATGAGGAAAATTACCGAAGAACGGATACGTAACATCAGAAAAGCTCCGATGAGAGATCCTGTAATACGTGCAATAAAATAAAGACTGGGACCTAATCCGGCTTGGGTAAGGGATAGTCCGCATCTATCCCGAAGAAACTCGGGGATATTTACATTCATGCCTACATCGATTCCTACAAATAGAAACAGAGAGACGAAAAGCATAAGTATGTATTTGTCTTTAAATAGTAAAAAAATATTTTTTTCTTCTCTCGGTCGCCGTTGTAACTCTTTTCTTTCGAAAACGGGGATTTTCCATAACCATATACAGGCGGATAAGGTTAGTATTGCATACAGAATAAATAAGTTACGCCAATTCCCGGTAATGAGCAGTATCCCGGTAAGCAAAACTGGACCCAGAGCCGAGGAAAGCGATCGGAAGAATTGACCTAATGTAAGGCTGGAGGTAAGCCGTTCTGCTGATACGACATCCCCTAATAACGGATTAATAGAGGTTTGCATCAAAGTATTGCCTATGCCGACCAAAGCAAAGGCTGTTAGCATATGACCGAAAGAATATCCAGTGATCGGAATAACAAGTGCGACGAGCGTAATTATAAAACTTATCAGAACACTGTTTTTCCTTCCTATTTTATTCATTAGTAGACCGGAAGGAATTGCCAGGAAGGCAAAACTGATAAAGGCCAGCATCGGGAGAAATGATGTGGTGGAGTCACTTAATCTGAAATCGTTTTTTACATAATTGGCCGAAACGCCAACAATATCTACCAAACCCATAATAAAATATCCGAAAAATATGGCCGGCAGAGAGTTATTTATTTTTTTTATCATGTTTTACATTTCAGTTTCAATAATAGGAACTTCTTTTTTACGAGCCGATACTGCGGCGACTGAAAGTATGATTCCTAAAGCTACACCCAACAGAGCGGCAAAAAGTACCTGATATTGTGTGGGTAGTAGGAATGTTATCGTATGGGCCGGTATCCAGAAAAAAGGGATTGTTTTTTTGAAAACGAAATTCCATTGTATTTTCCAGTTAAGAGAACCTAATATTTTCCCGAAATGCATCGGAGTAACGAGTGCTTTCAGTTTTCCGCCATTTAGTAAAATATGAGTATCTGTAATTTTGTGCAAAGTCATAAAAACAGGGCCGAAAGTCGTATTCATCATTACACTGATGAGAAAAGCTCTGAATATGTTTTCGGTAAGCGGTAGTTTGCCGGTTACCGGTATTTCGATCCCAAAGCTTTGCATAAGACCCGGAATTCCCGAAGAAAATGTTTTCATTGCGATGGCAATCCAGATCCCCAGTAAACCCCATACGATAGCACGAGGCATTATGCCGAATCCCGGTTCGTCGTAATGCCCGTTTTTTATCCTCAAACCTATCATTTCACCGATAGTTGCGAGAATAGCAAATTTAAAAAAGGCCATTATATAGGCATGATCACGGTTAATATCCTGATAGAGATCATATGCTCTATCCCAGATAAAAAATGGAGCGAAAAGGAGTATTAGTACAGCGATACAGCCCAGGTCTTTTGTTTTCATAAGTATTTGTATAAGGAATGATTTCGTAAATCGGAACCGTTTTTGCTTTCGGTGTCAGAACTTATTTATGGTTTCCCGAATTGCAACCAGGCGTTTCAATAAACTTTCCAGCAGATCGAGTTGCAACATATTTGCGCCATCTGATTTCGCTTTCATCGGTTCCGGGTGTGTCTCCATAAAGAGGCCGTCTGTACCGACAGCGATACCTGCCCGGGCAATTGTCTCGATCAGTTGGGGCATACCGCCGGTTACACCCGACGTCTGATTGGGTTGTTGTAATGAATGGGTTACGTCGAGAATGACGGGAAATCCGAATTTCTGCATTTCAGGGATACCACGATAATCGACAATAAGATCATGGTAGCCGAATGAAGTTCCCCGATCGGTGATAGATACGTGCGGGTTACCGGCATCGACGACTTTTTGGGCAGCGAATCGCATCGCTTCGGGAGACAAGAATTGACCTTTCTTTATGTTTACGATTTTCCCGGTATGAGCAGCTGCCATAAGTATGTCGGTTTGCCGACAAAGAAAAGCGGGTATTTGAAGTATATCGACATATTCGGCTGCCATTTCGGCTTCTTCGGCCGAATGTATATCGGTAACTACCGGTATATCGAATGTTTCATTTACTTTACGTAAAATACGTAGAGCCTTTTCGTCTCCGATTCCTGTAAAAGAATCGATACGGGAACGATTGGCTTTACGGTAAGAACCTTTAAATATATAAGGGATTTTTAGTGCATCCGATATTTTTACGATGCGTTCGGCAATATTAAGAGCCATTTCTTCTCCTTCGATGACACATGGACCGGCCATCAAGAAAAAAAGATCGGAATCGTTATATTTGAGTTTGGGAGTTGATAATAACATTATTTCGTCGTTTTTTAGTTCGTTATCTTTCATTAATCAGTTGTAAAGTGTGGCAGGCGACAACCCCAGCGGTTTCTGTGCGCAGCCGGCTGTTTCCTAAGGAAATCGGTTTAAATCCGTTTTTTACAGCTATTTCTACTTCTTCAGTACTGAAATCTCCTTCGGGTCCGATAAGTACCAATGCGTTTCTCCCTGGTGTATAAGCTTTTTTCAAAGGGATTTTATTCTCATCGTCGTAGCAATGTGCAATAAACTTTTCGCCGTCGAAGGGTTGTGCAACCAGTTTTTTAAATTCAGTCATTCCCGATAATACAGGCAGTACGGCTTTTAGCGATTGCTTCATAGCCGAGACCAGTATTTTGGTAATGCGTTCGTTTTTTACTTCTTTTCTTTCAGAAAAACGGCATTTCAGCAGAATAATTTCATCGATTCCTATTTCGGTGCATTTTTCTGCAAACCATTCGGTACGGTCGATATTTTTAGTAGGAGCGATAGCTATACATATTTTTCCCGGCCAGGGATTGGTATAATATATGGTTTCGGTAATATCGACTTTACAATGTTTGGGATGCGACAATGTAATAACAGCCTTGTAAAAAGCTCCTTTTCCGTCGGTAAGGTGTATTTCGTCTCCTTCTTTTAGTCGAAGCACTCGCACACAATGTTGTGATTCCTCTTCCGGTAATTCTTTTGAAGTTTCTATTTCGGGGGTATAAAATATATGCATTCCCAGTTATATTTTAATTTCGAGTCAACTGATCAACATTCCGACGATCGTTGCTGAAAGACAGGAGGCCAGCATACCACTGATCATTGCAAGAAACCCATATTCGGTGAGTCTTTTCCGCTGGTTGGGAGCTAATACTCCGATTCCTCCGATTTGCATTCCGATCGAGCTGATGTTGGCAAATCCACATAGTGCAAAAGTAGCGATAATTATCGATTTTTCCTGCATAAAGGCACCTGCGTTTTTCAGAATATTGAGGTCGGTATATGCTACAAATTCATTCAATATTATTTTGGTTCCCAGTAAACTGCCGACATTGGTAATGTCGGAGCTATCTACTCCCATTACCCAGGCAAGAGGGGTAAACAGCCAACCTGTAATTGTTTGGAAGTTAAAAACGACAGGTTTACCGCAAATTTCTGATAGCCAGTTGTTCAGTCCGGTATATTTCCCTATAATGTCTCCGCTGAGGTAGTTAAAAAATGCGACCATTGCGATAAATGAGAGAAGCAAGGCTGCTACGGTCACAGCCAATTTTAGTCCTTGTACTGTACCTTTTGATATGGCATCGAGGATATTATCACCTGTGGAAATGTCGTTTACCGATAGTCCGTCTTGTATCGGTTCGGTTTGCGGAATGATGATTTTGGCAAGTACGATAGCACCCGGAGCTGCCATGACCGATGCAGAAATCAGGTAGCGGGCAAATAATATACGAACTTGAGGGTCATCACCGCCTAGCATTCCGACGTATGCCGACATAACGGCTCCTGCAATTGTAGCCATACCGGCAGTCATAACTAAAAATATTTCTGATCGATTCATTCCTTGCAGATAGCCTTTTGCCAGTAGAGGTGCTTCGCACTGTCCTAAAAATATATTTCCCGCGACGGTTAATCCTTCGGCTCCGGAGATGCGGAAAATACGGCGTAAGCACCAGGCCAAAGCTTTTACGAATATTTGAATTATATGCAGGTAATATAATAAACTGGTAAGAGCGGAGAAAAAGATAATGGTAGGAAGTACTTGGAAAATAAAAACATAACCTACCTTTTGTTTGTCGAGTAATCCTCCCGCTATAAATTCAGTCCCGGTACGGGTGAAGTCCATTACTTTTACAAATATCTTTCCTGCAAACTCAAAACAATTTTGTATAAAAGGTACATACATAATGCCGGCGGCAAGGATGATTTGTAATGCCAAACCGGTCACGACGACATTCCATTGTATTTTGCGGCGGTTTTTGCTAAGTAAGACGGCAATGCCGAGAAGTATGGCTATTCCGAGTATTCCCCGGCCGATAGAAAGGAAATTCATTGTATATCGTCTGTTTAAAGGGGCACAGGCAATCGATTTTTAAACTGTTTTTACTAAAGACAGGAGCCCCGTGAATTATAATATATTATTCTGTTATTTCTCGGAATATTCTTCGGTTTCGTGTTTATATTTAAATACGATTGCGAATAATATACCTATGGTTAATGCATAACCAGCAAAAACAAACCAAGCTGCAGGCCAGTCGGTTATTCCTTTGTGAGTAAAATGATCAACAACCCAACCGCTCGCATTTCCACCGATAATTGCGCCTAGACCATTGGTCATAATCATAAATAGTCCCTGGGCGCTTGCTCTTATCGATGGTGTTGTTTCTTTTTCTACAAATAAAGAGCCTGAAATATTAAAGAAATCAAAAGCCATACCATAAACGATCATCGATAAAATAAGTAATACAAGCCCGCTCCCCGGGTTTCCGAGACCGAATAGCCCGAATCGTAATACCCATGCAAACATACTCATTAGCATTACTTGTTTGATTCCGAAACGTTTTAGAAAGAAAGGAATCGCGAGGATAAATAAGGTTTCAGACATTTGTGAAATCGAAAGCAATATGTTGGGGTGCAGTACTCCGAAAGAATCAGCATATTCTGGTATGCTTTTAAAGCTATCCAGGAATGATCCTCCGAAAGTATTGGTTATTTGTAAAGCTGCACCGAGCAGCATGGAAAAAATAAAGAAAATTGCCATCTTTTTCTGTTTGAAAAGACTGAGGGCGTCAAGTCCGAAAGCTGAAAGTATCGTTTTTTTCTGGTTTTTAGATGGCTTACAAGCCGGCAATGTAAATGAATATATACCTAACAGAAAAGCAGCGGCGGCCCCTACATAAAGCTGCAATGAACTCCTCGAGATGCCGCTTAAATCGACCGCCCACATGGCACAGATAAACCCGACTGTTCCCCACACTCTTATCGGAGGAAAGTCTTTTATAATATCCAGTCTGTATTTCTCGAGTGCGTTATAAGAAACTGCATTGGTTAGAGCCAGAGTAGGCATATATACCATCATATTCAATAACATGACCCAGTACATCGAATGATATGATGTAAGGGTAGAAGCGTATAATAAAAGTCCGGCTCCTGTCAGGTGACATATTCCTAATAATCTTTCTGCATTTATCCAGCGGTCGGCTACAATACCCAAAAGTCCGGGCATAAAAACAGAGGCTACTCCCATTGTTGCAAATATTTTACCTGTTTGTCCTCCGTCGAAATGGAGTTCTCCCATCATATATCCTCCTAAAGAGATTAGCCATGAACCCCAAATAAAAAATTGCAGGAAGTTCATTATCGTTAAGCGAAGTTTTACATTCATTGTATGTTTCTTTTTTTGTTTGGGTATCAGATGTGTTCTTGTTTTATGCTTCTTTCTTGTTTCGCCGATTTATTTCTTGTTGTATATTGGCGGCTACTTCGTAAGCTTCGATGCGTATTGCCTTTTCAAGTTGTTTTTCGAGATCTTGGATAGAAAGTTCTTCAAGTCCTTTTTTTACATTCCCTGTTTCTTTTTCAGGCTCAGCGGTCTCTTCTTCCGATTCTTCTTCAAAAATGATTCCGGCCTCAGATATTATTTCGGGTGTTGTATAAATGGGTGCCTGTGCTCTTAGGGCGATAGCAATTGCATCGGAGGTGCGTGAGTCGATTCGAATTTGCCTTTTATTTTCGTCTTCGAATAATAGTTCCGAACTGAATACCCCTTCTTCGAAGCTATATATAAATACTTCGAGAAGTCTTATTCCGAAACCGTGGGCAAAACTTACAAATAAATCATGCGTCATGGGACGCGGCGGGGTAAGATGTTCGAGCCGTATAGCTATGGATTGAGCCTCGGCTGTACCGATGATGATAGGGATACGCCTCAAACCTTCTTCTTCGGCGAGTACTAAAGCGTAAGCGCCGTTTTGTATTTGGCTGTAAGTGATTCCTAAAATTTTTAATTTTATACGGTTTTCCACAGGATATTCTTTTTCGTTAAATACTTTTACCGAAAACAAATATATAAAATATTTTGTTGTTTTTGGGATTCATTTTCTGATATTTCAGTGTAAAAATCGCTTTTTATTTACTTTTGGATATTAAATCGACAGGTAAATACGAAAACAGGCAGATCCTTTCGAGACCTACCTGTCTTTTACAGCGTTATGCAGTTTTAGAAATTAATTAGCCGGAGTGGTTGATTCTTCTTTTTTAGGAGTTTCTGCCGCCGGAGTTGCGGGAGCTTCCTGTTTTTGTTGAGCGCCGAATCCCGGAGTGGTATTTACCGGAAGTTCTTGTTGTACGGCATCTTTGATTTCTGAATTCTCACCTATGTTTCTCGAAGGGAGGAAAGCTGCCGCTACAATACTTAATACAATAATGGTACCGGCAAGTGACCAAGTTGCTTTTTCAAGAAAATCGGTAGTTTTACGTACACCCATAATCTGGTTTGAGGAAGAAAAACCAGAAGTCAGTCCTCCGCCTTTAGAATTTTGTACTAATACGATAAGTATTAATAAAACGGCTGCAATGAGAATTAAAATTGTGATAAACAAATACATGTTGTTATTCGGTTTTTATGTTAGTAATCAATTTCTCTAAAAATCTGATTTGGTCTGCAAAGTAAATATTTTTTTCCGGATATTTCAAACTTAATTTTTTAATAATTTCCAATGCTTTTGAATATCTTCGTTGTTTAATATAAATTTTTGCAAGACTTTCAGTTAAAAAGGCCTCTTCTGTTACGATTTCATCTGCGATAACCGTTTCTCTATTTTCCTTTTGTTCAAGGACTTCATTCTCGAAAATAAAATACGGTGTATCTTGATTCTCCGTTTTCTCTATAAAAGAATCGATAAGATCGATATGTTCCAACTCGGAATGAATGTTTTCCGGTGTTTCTTCTTTTTCCGTATTTAACATCGAAAGATAGTCGGTTGATACTGTACCCGGGTTTGAAATAGTTTGTTCTAATATCGACCGTTCATCCTCCATTGTCTTTCCCTCTTGAGTATAAGCTGAAAGAAACTGATCGATAAGGGTGAACGCGTCGGTTTCTTCAAAAGACTTTTCCAGAGAGTTTTTCTTGTCGAAAAGCTGAGACCAACTTACGTGACGACCTTCTGTTTTCAGAAAAAGTCCTTCACGGTCTCCGACATAAACCGCCGCTTTTTTAAGTGCTCCCGTGTATCGTATCGATTCCGGGTTCTCCAGTATTTGCAGGTGTAACAAACGTGCTGCCTGAAAATATGGATATTCAAGCATAATCTCCTCGATGTCGTCTATATTTACCGACGAATTCCCGGAGAGAATTTCACGTATCGTTTTTCCACTAATCATTTACTACCAGTTTGCTACGGTCGCATTAAAAATGAGATCGGCCAATTCGGCTACAATTTCTTTAATCAGTTCATCCTGTACTTGTGTAAGCATCAGGTTACTGTTAAAATCCCGGTAAGCTCGAAAAGTTTGGTCTTCGATATCGAATTGCGGATCTTTTGTGTTGGTGTACCTGACTTTTACACTTATAGTAAGTCGTGTTTGCGAAGCATATGCATCGGCTGTTACAGCCTGGGGACTCAAGTCATATCCGGTAATTTCTCCTTCGAGCAACAGATCTCCGTCATTTTTCACCAGACTCAGTCTTGTTTGTCGGGTAAAAATATCTTTCAGAGCCTCGTTAAAAGCCGGTCCTAAAGGAGGATACACGAGAGTTGCCCGAATCGGAAAATCTTTTATAGTAATTGTCTTGGTTGTATTATAATTGATCGATGCGCCGTTAAATTTGTATGAGATACGGCACGACGAAATAAATAGGGTTAATAGTAAAGAAAAAGCGATAAATCGATTCATACAGTTTATTCTAAATTATATTCTTTTATTTTCCGGTATAAGGTACGTTCCGAAATTTTTAATTCTTCAGCCGTCTTTTTTCTTTTCCCGTTATTTCTTTCAAGTGCTTTGCGAATGGTTTCCCGTTCTACATCTTCCATCGTATAAGGTTCTTCTTCATATTCGTTTTCGGTATGAATAATTTCTCCTTCGCTGGCATTTTCATCAAGATGATAGGTTTTAAGAACGGGATGTATTGGTGAATTATTATGCTTAATAACAGGTTCTTGAGCATAAACATCGAGTTCTTCGTTCACCGCAGAATGTTGTTCCGCCATCAGGTTGTGTACAACATGTTTTAATTCGTTTACTTCTTTTTTCATTTCGAAAATTACCTGGTAGAGCATTTCTCGTTCGTTTCCGAATTGGAAACCGTCTTTATTGTCGTGGTTGGCACTTAGAACCGGTAATCTTTCGATATTATAAGCCGGTAAATAGGGGCGTAATACGGCGGCACTTACTTCACGAGATGTTTCGAAAATAGATATTTGTTCGGTAACGTTTTTCAGTTGTCGTATGTTTCCCGGCCAACGATAAGAAGTAAGCATTTCCCGAGCATCGTCTGTAAGCTGTATAGCCGGCATCCGATATTTTTCGGCAAAATCGTTCGAGAATTTACGGAATAATAATAAAATATCTTCTACCCGGTTGCGTAAGGGCGGCAATTCGATGGGCACGGTATTGAGTCGATAGAATAAGTCTTCTCTGAATTTACCTTCCGATATAGCTTTTACCATATCCAGATTGGTCGCAGCTACGATACGCACATTGGTTTTAAGTACTTTTGAAGATCCTACTTTTATAAATTCTCCCGTTTCCAGTACGCGCAATAACCGAGCTTGGGTAGTCAATGGCAATTCTCCCACTTCGTCAAGAAATATAGTTCCTCCGTCTGCTTCTTCAAAGTAACCTTTCCGGTCGGACAGTGCACCTGTAAATGAGCCTTTCTCATGCCCGAAAAGCTCCGAATCGATCGTCCCTTCCGGTATAGCTCCGCAATTTACGGCAATATACCGCCCGTGTTTGCGGCGACTGTTGGTATGTATGATTTGAGGAAAAAATTCTTTCCCGGTTCCACTTTCACCGGTAATAAGTACCGACAAGTCGGTGGGGGCTATCTGTAACGCCCGGCTTATGGCCCGGTTAAGTCCGGGAGTATTCCCGATGATCCCGAATCGCTGCTTGGCCTGCTGTATATCAGATGTAGTCATATAATTCTTGATTGTAGAATAATGTCACTTTACAAAGATATAAATATTATGTGAGATGTGCACTTTTTATGTATTCATACCGGTTTGTTTTTTTGAAGAATATCGTGTTCTTATAATTTCTTCAGCTTGTAGGTCTGTTCTTTCAGATAGGTTCCCAAGGATTTCAGATCTTTATATTTATTCAATTCAGATACGGGGATCGGTTCTCCTATCGTGATCTTGAATATTTTATGTTCTTTGTTAAATACTTCATTCGGAAGTCTTAGAGTTCTTAGTTTCCAACTGATAATACCTAACAAATTGTAAAAAAGAGAATTGTGTCCGTGAAAATAGATGGGTACTACCGGTACTTTGAATTGTTGAATAAGTCTGATTACGGAAGGTTGCCATTCCCGATCTTCGATACGTAAGTTCGGTCTTATTTTCGAAACGGCTCCAGCGGGGAAAAAACCGATGGGATGCCCTTCTCGTACGTGTTTCATTGATGCACGTATTCCGCTCATCGAAATCTGTCGGTGTTCAGAGTTGGGGGTCGGTTCTACAGCGATAAAGTTTACCGACATAGCCTCTATGTAAGTAAGTATCCAATTTACCATTACTTTATAATCTGGTCGATGTGAAGCTAAGAGGTGAATCAGTAAAATACCGTCGAGTGCTCCGTAAGGATGGTTAGATACAGTAACGAATGCGCCTTTGGGGAGACGATTCAGAATTTCTTCGTTCTTTATTTCAAATTTTATTTTTAAGTCTTTCAGCAATGAATCTACAAATTGAGCACCCTGTAAGTGACAGGAATTGGCATATGTTTGATTCACTTTCTCTATTTTTGCCAACGAATATAGTAATTTAAGGGCCATTGCGCCTGTTTTACTTCTAAATGCTGGAATAATATATTGTAGGTCTTCAAAGTTGAGAACGTATTTTCTTTTGAATTTTTGTAAAGTTTGTATGTCTGTATTAGGGTTATTCATTTCTGAAAGAACTGTTTTAATCGAATTTATTCTATATATTCAATATGAAATTATATACATTTTGTTATTTCAAAGGTTACAAATTTATCATTTTTTTTAGTCTTACGTAGGGTATATCGTTATAAATTCTTAGTTGTTGTTTTTGATATTGTATAAAAAATACTTTACGATCGTTATTTTAGGTTTTAAAAGGATTCTTGTTTTCTTCCCTTAATGTTGAATGTTTGGTTTGAATATTTTTCGGGTTTGGCGTTTGTGGTATTTTTAGTTTGTATTTTTATAATATTAAAAGAGGCAAGTAAAAATAAATATACTCGATTTATAAAAAACTCCCCCTGTTGCCATTGTTTGGCAACAGGGGGAGTAATCTTGTTTTCAGTCTATTTTTTTATTTATACTGAAGTTTTCAGAGAATATGTTCTATTTCTTTCAGGTTTTGAGCAACTTCCTCGTCGGTAACTTCATGATTGGTCAAATCACCGGCAAGATATTGATCGTATGCAGCCATATCGATAAGGCCATGCCCTGAGAGATTGAAAAGAATGGTTTTTCTTTCTCCGGCTTCTTTAGCTTTTAATGCTTCTTGGATTGTAGCAGCAATAGCATGAGCTGATTCCGGTGCCGGAATAATTCCTTCACATTGGGCAAACAAAGTAGCCGCCTTGAAGGTGTCGAGTTGTTTGATATCTACAGCTTCCATTAATTCATCTTTTTTCAGCTGGCTTACGATCGAGCCGGCGCCATGGTAACGTAATCCTCCTGCATGGATATTTGCGGGTGCGAAATTATGTCCCAATGTATACATGGGTAATAGAGGTGTGTAACCGGCTTCATCACCAAAATCATATTGGAATTGTCCTCGGGTGAGTTTAGGGCAAGATGCCGGTTCGGCAGCGATGATGCGTATCTCTTTTCCTTCGGTAAGTTTGTGCCTGAGGAATGGGAATGAAATTCCCGAGAAGTTAGATCCCCCGCCGAAGCAGCCGATAACGATGTCAGGATATTCACCAGCCATCTCCATCTGTTTCTCAGCCTCGAGACCTATCACGGTCTGATGCAGCATCACGTGATTAAGGACACTTCCTAAGGTATATTTACAGTTCGGTGTCTGTAGCGCAAGTTCTATTGCTTCCGAAATGGCAGTACCCAGACTACCCTGATAATTGGGGTGATCGGTAAGTATCTTGCGTCCGGCTTTCGTCGACATACTTGGCGATGCGATAACTTGTGCCCCGAATGTTTGCATAATAGAACGGCGGTAAGGTTTCTGGTGATAGCTAACTTTTACCATATATACCGCTAAATCGAGCCCGAAGATTTTAGCTGCATAGGAGAGGGCTGCGCCCCATTGTCCTGCACCGGTTTCGGTAGTAATATTGGTAACTCCTTCTTTTTTGCAGAAATAGGCTTGTGCCAAGGCCGAGTTTAGCTTGTGAGAACCGATTGGGCTTACACTTTCGTTCTTGAAATAAATATGAGCCGGAGTGTCGAGGGCTTTTTCCAGCCCCGATGCCCTAACTAAAGGGGTAGGGCGCCATACCTTATATTGTTCGCGAATTTCGTCGGGTATTTCAATCCATGCATCTGTGGTATTCAATTCCTGATGTACCAGTTCTTTTGCAAAAATAGGATAAAGATCTTCGGGAGTAAGCGGCTTTTTAGTTTCGGGATGTAAGGGTGCCAAAGGCTTATTTTTCATGTCGGCAACCACATTATACCATGCGCGTGGTATGTCGTTTTCGTTGAGTAAAAACTTTTTTGTACTCATGGTTAAATTTTGTTTATTATGTTGTATATTTGTATTATAATTGTAAAAATATGTTTTGTATATATATGCGTAATGCGCTAAATCATAAGCAAAGTAAAGAATAAAATTCCGTTTGACAATTATTATAAAGAAAAAAATGACTGAAGAGTGAATTGGTACAAAAAATACGTCTGTGGTATGGTATATTTACCATTGAGTATATGAAATATTTAATGGGGTAAGCTGTTTTTTTAATGATTGGAGTTTTAGGGGATTCAGGTAGAATAAAAAAGCAAAGAGAGGGACTATTCACATAGTATTCCTCTCTTTTAGAATTCATCACATTATGCTTATTTTAAAGTGCTAGAAAAAGTTACGCGTCACGCGCTACTATATTTTTAAAGTGCGAATTTACTTTTATATAAATCTTTTCTCTACTACTTCCCAGTCGACGATTTTCCACAAGTCGTGTAATTGATCGGCTCTACGGTTCTGATAGTCGAGATAATAGGCATGTTCCCAAACATCGAATGTGAGCAGCGGTATAAATCCTTTTGTCATAGGATTTCCGGCATTACTTTCTTTAACGATATCGAGTTTGCCTTCTTTATTTTTTACCAGCCACACCCAACCAGATCCGAAAAGAGAAGTACCAGCATCTACAAACGCTTTTTTAAACTCTTCGATGGTTCCCCATTTTTCTTTTATCGCTTCGGCCAGTTTTCCTTTCGGTTCTTTGCCTCCGTCAGGAGTGAATGTAAAGAAATAGAAGATATGATTCCAAGCTTGAGAAGCATTATTGAATAATGCGCCATCGGCTTCTTTGATAATAGTTTCTATTGGAATCTCTTCATATTTCGTTCCCTGAATTAAATTATTCAAGTTATTTATATACCCTTGTTCATGTTTTCCGTAATGGAATTCAATGGTTCTTTTACTGATTACAGGTTCGAGAGCATCACTCGGGTATGGCAATTGTGGCAATTCATATTTCATAATCTTTCTGTTTTAAAGGCGTTTTTATTTTAACCATTCGAGAACAAAAAAGTTCATAAATTATGCCTTTTTTTAATTGCTCGACTAAGTTAATAATTTTAAAAATACCCACCAACTTTTTTGTGGAAAAGTTTACATTTTATGTGGTAATTTTAAAAATATTATTATTTCACGCCACTTTGTTATGTCTTTATAACAAGTCCTTCTTGCATTTGTTCAAAGATAAAGGAAAAATTTTAATTACATTTGTACCAAAGAATATTTTAGTGGAAAATTTTTTACAGGAACTCAATAAAAGCCAGCAGGATGCGGTATTATATAATGAAGGGCCTTCCTTGGTTATAGCCGGAGCCGGATCGGGGAAGACTCGGGTCCTTACTTATAAAATAGCGACATTATTAGAGTCGGGTTATGCACCTTATAATATATTGGCTCTTACTTTTACCAATAAGGCGGCCCGGGAGATGAAAGAGCGCATCGCCGGGCTGGTAGGCCTTCCGTTGGCTTCCCGATTGTGGATGGGGACATTTCATTCTGTCTTTTCACGAATTTTACGGGCAAATGCCGATCGTATTGGTTTTACATCTGATTTTACGATATACGACAGTTCCGATTCTCGCAGTCTGATTAAAAGTATCGTAAAAGATAAAGGACTCGATGATAAACTATATAAGCCGTCATCGGTACAGGCGATCATTTCGAATGCAAAGAATGCGCTGATTACTCCGGCAGCCTATCTTTTGAACAAAGAATTGATGGAAAGTGATATGTATTCTAAAAGGCCGTTGATACAGGAAATATACCAGACTTATTGGAACAGATGCTTACGGGCCGGAGCTATGGACTTCGACGATTTGTTGCTATATACTAATATTTTATTTCGTGATCATGCCGATGTTCTTGAACGTTATCGTTCTATTTTTCGTTTTGTTCTTGTCGATGAATATCAGGATACCAATTTTGCACAGCACCTTATTGTTCGACAATTGGCTCGGGAACATGGCCGTATTTGTGTTGTAGGCGACGATGCGCAAAGTATTTATTCGTTCCGGGGTGCTAATATCAGTAATATTCTGAATTTGAAAGACGAATATCCCGGTTGTCGCACGTTTAAACTTGAACAAAATTATCGTTCGACTCGTAATATCGTCAGTGCGGCTAACAGTCTTATCGAAAAAAATAAAGAGCAGATCAGAAAAAATGTATATTCAGAAAATGCCGAAGGCAGTAAAATCGAAGTACTGAATGCTTATTCCGATTATGAAGAGGGATATTTTGTGGCAAACCGTATTTTGGAAATGCATTCCTCCGACGGATATGTTTTCAATGATTTTGCAATACTTTACCGTACGAATGCGCAATCGCGTATTTTTGAGGAAGCTTTACGAAAACGTAGTATTCCTTACCGGATATACGGAGGCTTGTCGTTTTACCAGCGCAAAGAGATAAAAGATGTGATATCTTATTTCAGGCTGGCTGTGAATCCTCACGACGAAGAGGCTCTGAAGCGTATTATAAATTATCCTGCTCGCGGTATAGGGGATACGACATTAGGGAAAATTATCGAGTGTGGGGTAAAACATGATGTGAGTTTGTGGCAGGTAATTGTGTCGCCTTTGGAATATGCACTTCCTGTGAATAGCGGAACGTTGGGTAAATTACAGAAGTTTCGTGAACTGATTGAAGATTTTATTGAAGAGAATCGTTCTCTCGATGCGATGGAAATTGCAGAAATTATTATCCGGAGATCGGGAATTTTTAAAGAAATATTTTCTGACAGGTCGGTCGAGAATATCAGCCGACAAGAGAATATTCAAGAGTTGATGAACGGGATACAGGAATATTGTTCTAATCGTCGGGAAGAAGGGAATGAACATATATCTTTGGTAGATTTTCTGGCGGAAATTTCTTTGGCTACCGATCAGGATACCGAGGAAGACGGCACATCGGATAAAGTTACCATGATGACTGTGCATGCATCTAAAGGTCTCGAATTTAAAAACGTATTTGTCGTTGGACTCGAAGAAGACCTCTTTCCTTCTTCTTTGAGTAAAAGCAGTGAATCTGAAATAGAGGAAGAACGCCGTTTATTGTATGTAGCGATAACCCGGGCTGAAGAGAATTGCGTTCTTTCATATGCTGCAACACGTTACCGGAACGGTCAGCCTACAGCTATGCCTCCCAGTCGTTTTCTGAAAGATATTGATCCCTGTTATTTGAAATTACCTTCGGCTTTGTCCTCCGGTAATAAGATCCCCGGTCTCGATAGAGAGCCCCATTTTGGGAAATATACTTCGCATGCTTCCATATATAGAAATAAAACAACTGGTTCCCGATCTTCTTTTCCGATGTGGGATGCCGAAATGTCGGCTTCGACATCCAGTTTAAAGAAGGTATCTTCACTTGTTTCTTCTTCTACCGAAAGCGAAGAACGTACGCTTACCAGTATCGGAAACATTTCGGTAAACGCCCGTATCCGACACGACCGTTTCGGAGAAGGAACAGTTGTCGAAATATCGGGTGAAGGTGATAACTGTAAAGTGGGTGTGGAATTCGATCAGGTTGGTAAAAAACAGCTTTTACTGAAATTTGCGAAATTCACGGTTATATAAATGTGTATAAATGTAATATTGAATTATGGATATCGATAAAATTCCTGTTCCCTGTTATGTCCTTGATGAACAACTATTCAGAAATAATCTCTCTCTTATCCGTTCGGTAAAGGAGAGGGCCGGTGTGAATATTATTTTGGCCTTTAAAGCTTTTGCTCTATGGAAAGCCTTCCCCATTGTCAGAGAATATATTCCGTATTCTACGGCAAGTTCTAAATTCGAGGCGCGTCTTGCTCTCGAAGAAATGGGGAATCCGGCACATACTTATTCTCCGGCATATACGGAGGAAGATTTTCCTGAAATCATGCGATGTAGCAGTCATATAACTTTTAATTCTTTATCGCAGTTCGAGCGATTTTATCCCCAAGTACTCGGAAGTGGAAAGAGGATATCATGCGGATTACGTGTAAATCCGGAATATTCGGATGTCGATACCGAACTGTATAATCCATGTGCGCCGGGAACACGTTTAGGGGTTGTTTCCTCTCTTTTGGGAGATAAACTGCCGAAAGGAATAGAAGGTCTTCATTTCCATACGCTTTGCGAATCGTCTTCTTATGATCTGGAAAAAACACTCGAACGAGTAGAAAAAAAGTTCGGGCATTTGCTGCCATCGGTAAAATGGTTGAATATGGGAGGCGGCCATCTTATGACTCGAAAAGGGTATGATATCGAGCATCTGATCGGATTACTTAAACGCTTTAAAACTAAATATCCTAATCTTGAAATTATCATGGAGCCGGGAAGCGCCTTTGCATGGCAAACCGGAGTATTGGTTTCTTCAGTGGTAGATATTGTAGAAAATAACGGTATAAAAACGGCGATACTCGATGTTTCGTTTACCTGCCATATGCCCGATTGTCTCGAAATGCCTTATAAACCGGCTGTACGTGGAGCCCGTATCGATGCGGGAGGGGAACATGTTTATCGGTTAGGTGGAAATTCCTGCCTTAGTGGGGATTATATGGGAGATTGGACCTTCGATCATGCATTGCAGGTGGGAGAAAAAATTGTATTCGAAGATATGATTCACTATACGATTGTAAAAACCAATATGTTTAACGGGATTTCTCATCCGGCTATTGCGCTTTGGACTTGTGACGGAAAGCTTAGAATGTGGCGAGAGTTTGATTATGAAGATTATAAAAATCGTATGGCATGATATCTTCCTGTTATCCTGAGCAAGGATACAGATCTTCCAAGAGAAATCTTGGAAAGATATTATGCTAGTTGCTCAGGATGACAGGAATAGAAAATTTCAAAAATGCCGGTTTTATTGTCTTATCGTATCAATTTTTTCTCATATATTTTTCGAAATTTTTTATATCTTTTTCTTTTACTATCTCGCCATTTTTATAAATAATTCGTTTTCCCGAGAATTTATCTTTGTCCGAAAAACTGTCGCGTATCAGCCATTCTCCGTCTTTCTTTCCGTTTTTATCATAACTACCCTTTTTATAGATAGTTCCGTCAGAAAATGTTTCGGAATACTTTCCTATAAGTTTCCCCATATCGTATTGCGAGCGGATGACATATTCTCCAACATTACTGGTGATATATTGTACCTGATTGCCATGCAACTTGCCGTCTTTATAATGCATATCGGTTGTTATTTTACCCGATTCGTAATCGTATTCTCTATCTATACCGTCTTCTATACTCATTTTATACTCTTTTTCTGTCTCTGGTTTACCATTGGTATAGTAACTTACTACGATTCCGTCGAGTTTACCGGCTGTATAAGGTATCTCTTTTTTTACTTTTATTCCATCTGAATAATATTCTTTATACACTCCGTTTTTTCGGCCTTCTATAAACGATCCTTCTTCTTTCAGTTTGTTATTTTTATAATGCCTGTATTTACCATTGTACATACCCTCCTTAAAATCGGCGATAATGTATTCCGATCGATATCCGTCGATAAGACGATGCTCTCCCTGCAAAGGAGTTTTTTCTTCGTCTATTTGTCGGAATAGTAGTCGACCGTCACCGTAGTTGATGACCGATATTTCATCTATCTGATATACTTTTTCCTGCGCTGGCGCGATAAATACATATGCCGTTAATAAAAGCCCTAAAATTTGTTTTTTCATTATTGTTTGTTTTTGTTGTAATTTAGATATTTTGTCAGTTATATTTTATTTTCCTTTTTATTGAATATTATTTTTTCTGAAGCGTATGCGATGAATGAACCTAAGGCGTAGCAAAGAATATCTCTCCAATCGAAAACTCGACCGATGGCGATTGCTAACAACGAGTCGGAAGCTACTGATAGCTGATCTGCAATATCGAATGCTTGCATTAGTTCTACCGATACGGAAATTAGAAAAATATACAAGGGCAAGTAATTTTTAAAGCCCTTGTAAAAAGACCGGAGAAAGCTATATATGAAAACAACAGCCAAAACATCGCCTATATAGTCCCGAAAAAAGCCTCTGCCATAGCTGGCGATGAGTATTTCTATTCCCAAAAGGAATAAGGTGGCCATTAAGTATCCTTTGTTTATTGTAAATTTATTAGTTCCCATTATCTTTAAATTTAATGAACGGTAAATGGTTATGACGAGAACTACACGAAATATAAACTTTATAAGTTATCATCGCCATCGCTTAATGTATAAGTAGAAGATTCATTATATCCGGTTTCCCTTTAGCATAATCCCATACTGAACGATCGTTATCATCGGTAACTGTAGTGTCTGCACCGGTATCTAACAACAGTTTAACAATATCCCGATTCCCTTTTTCAATGGCGACTAATAAAGATGTACGCCCTTTGTTATCATATGTTTCTATATTTGCATCATGCGCGATAAGTTTTGTAATTGCTTTTATATCTTCATTTTCAATCGCGTCGATTAGCGGATTAAAAGTATACGATCTTATATCTGCCTTATGATCGAGCAAAAGATCGAGTATATCATATCGTTTTTTTCTACAAGCTATTCTTAGTGGGGTCATATCGAAACGGTTTTTCCCGTCAGTATCCGATCCGGCGGAAAGAAGAATTTTAACAAGATTGTAATTTCCCGATTCGGTTGCTTTTAACAGTGGATAATTGCCGAGTCTATCACAAAGATTTAAATCGGCTTTATTTGAAATAAGAGCTGTTACTATATTTTCGTAACCGAGAGTAGTTGAGATCAACAGGGGGGATGACCAAGCGTATAATTTAGTATGAAATTCATCTTCTAGAATTGTATCATTGCAAAGCTGGTTGTTTATGCTGCCTGAAATCAGATTTTTTATGATTTCGATACCCATTTCTTCCCGGTACATATCGATGGCAGACAAAATAAATGCTTCCATTCTTTTCGTTTTATTATCTGTAGCCCCGGCTTTTAATAATAAATCGTAGCAGTCTTTCTTTGCCATGTCGATAGGATATATCCCTTTTTTATCCGGAATATTCATGTTTGCTCCGTGATCGATCAGATAGCTGACGAGTGGCAGCAGATTATTCTTTACTGCATGCCATAAAAAACTGCAATGGCTTTTATCGACGGCGTTTATATCTACTCCCGAATCAAGCAAAATTTCTAATGCTTTCAGATTTCGTATATCGGTATTTCCGTTAAAGTACGGTTTGGCCCCATGATCGAGTAGAAAACGTATATATTTTTCATCGTATATTTTTGACGCAACATTTATAGGCCTCATTTTAATGCTCCCGCAATTTACATCGGCTCCTTTTTCTATTAATATTTTCATTAGTTCTAAGTTGGGGGAAAAAGTCGCTTTGCACAAAAGAGTCGGATAAAATTCGAGGCGCCCTTTTTCAACGTGATTGATATCAGCACCCAAGCGAATCAGTTTATCGAACAGGTAAAACTGTCTGCGATAAAGCGCGTCGGTTAATAAATCGAATCTGTCGGTAAAAAATTCTGGCCCGGTAACGGGGAGGGACCAATCGATAAGATCAGAAATAAATTCTTCCGAATAGGTTTTCATAGCCATATCGACGATATTATTCATTTCTCCGTATTCGCTTACCCATACACATGCCTTCATATCGGCACCAAGAGAAATCAGTTCTTTGGTGAGTGGAACAAACTCTAAACGAGCCGCTATCATAATTGGTGTAGTGCCTTCGTAAAAACGAATGAACAATTCCCTTTTTTCTTCATTTATTTCTATGGTTTCATATTCTTCCACCGGAACATCCCCTACCGGAAATATCCATGTTGTCGCTAATGGTGTATCTATACCCTGAGACAATAAATGATATAGCGTATCTGCACATTCATTATTTGGTATATGGGTCAGTAACGAGTCGATCTTTGCGAATTCGGCGGCTGTCAGTTTCCGGCCGTTTTTATTATCATTATTAATACCATAACTATAAACTACTTGTAAAATGATAAGACAACACAGTATATTCTTTTTCATAATAGTGGCTATTAATCTATTTTTTTGTGTATCCGTTTCTTGATATTTTAAAATATAGTGCTCTGAAAATATCTTCAAATTATATCCCGGCTATTTAGAAATTTTCTATACAAATCAAGACAAAAATAATAATAATTTTTAATCTAATTACTATAAATTAAAAGACTTGATGGTAAATTAAAAGATCAAAAAGTAAATTTCTGGGGTTATAAAGTCAAAATCATATATTCATAAGCCATTTAAAGAAAGTGTTAAAAGAAAATAAAATATAAGATTGCTTCTTTTTTCCGGAAGAACGGAGGAATAGAAAACCAGAGTCAACATTAACTAAATAAATACAGGTATATATATTGGGGCTTTTTCTTATAGAAAACCCCTTTTCAGTGTATATATCTATTCTTAGATTAGCTTTCGATAATCGAATTAAAAAGCGTTTCCGGTAATATATATATTAATAAATGTAAAATATTTTTTTTAAGTGTCTGTTTTATTAGACTTAAATGTCTATAAAATATAAGGAGTTTTTTATATACGATAACTTAATCTAATGAATCATGAAAAGAATTTTATTCCGTTTGTATGTTTTCTTGCCTTTTTTATTCTTATTTGAAGGAATTTCATATTCTCAAGTACAGCCGGTAGGTATTCCGGTAGATCCTCAGGTTAGTATCGATGGGACAGAAATCTGGTATAATATGATGACGTCTCACATGACGGAAAGCGATCGTCAGAATCGTTTTCTCTCCTGGGATGGAACATCTTTGGTTACAGAGAAATTCGATGCTGGCATATCCGCAGATAATCAGGCAGAAAAGTATCTTTGGAAATTGGTTCGTGGATCGACCGATAATATGGTATATATCGAAAGTATGGCAGGCAAGCGTTTGTTTGCTCCGGCTTCGATTGCTTCTGGTACAAATACCTCTTTAACGATGGATAATACCGGAATTGAATGGGAAATGAAATTATCTTCGGCAACAGGCCAAAGCCAGACCGCAACTAAACAGTATTGTTTTAATTTTTTGGGCGGATCTACCGCCAGGTATTTAAATGCGAGGGATGGTAGTGGGGATTCCCCGTTTGAAGTAACCATTTATAGCGGCGGCGTACATCAGGCATCGGGTTGGTTTTTCTATGAAGCCGTGCCGGCTGTTATAACAATCACTCAACCCGAAAACGGTACGATAAGCGTTACTAAATCGGACGGAACCGATATAACGAGTGGTGCTACTGTTGCTGTGGGAGAGACTCTGACTGTAAATGTAGCTGACGGAACTTCATTAAATCTGAAAAAAGTCCTCGTAGACGGAGTCGAAATATCGGGAAACAGCATAAAGGTAGTGAAGCCGGTGACCATATCTGCCGTTTTATCGTCCGATTGTAAAGTCACATTTACGGCTTCTGCAGGAGGAAATATATCGGTTGTTAAGACTGATGATTCTTCTGTTATTGTCAATGAACAGGAAATACCTACAGGAACAGGTGTAAAAATTACTTTAACGGTAGAGGAGGGGTATGAAATCGGTTCGGTTATGATCGATGGTGTCGAATCGAAAGCCGATTTTACAGTCGAAAACAATTATACCATAGATAAAACGGTTACCAAAAATATAAGTATCGTAGCTGTATTTGTAAAAAAGACATTTCCGGTTAATATTACAACAACAGGCGAAGGAGGTACTCTTGTTATAAAAAATGGAAATTTTGTCGTTTCGACGGGTGATAGAATAGAATACGGTACTGTACTGACCGGAGTTTTAACCTATGAGGTACCAATTATCGTTAGTGTACTTACGGTAAATTCGGAAGATTATCTTTCCCGGGTTACCTCGAAGAAATTTAGTGTGACTATCGAGGGTGAGACCGATATCGTCGCTGAGTTTTCCGTACCGTCTTTTCCGGTAACTTTCAGCGTTACAGGTAAAGGGGCGATGCATATCACCAAAGATTCAGATAACCAACCTGTAACTTCAGGGCAGGAACTATCGACAGGAACAGATATAACAATTGCATTAATACCTGAGGAAGGACAAAATCTGCTGTCGTTTATGGTGAACAATGTTGACCGAACAGATGAAGTTATTGAAAATGAATTTTATATTAGTGTAGAAAGCGAGTTGAATATTGTTGCTAATTTTTCACTTTTGAATTCTGTCGATAAATATAGCAATGATCGTCTTCTGGTTATAAAAGACCGTTCGGACGAAGGTTACCTTGAAGTGGAAAATGTTCCCGAGAACAGTAGGATGGAAATATTCGGTATGTCGGGACAAAAACTTTGTTCAAAGATATTGAGTGGTAATGTTAAGATTGATATAGATGCTTACGATAAAGGTTTTTATATTCTCGTAATACGTACCGGAAAAGAAAATATTACCCGAAAATTCATTATAAAATAAATCGGTAGTGGAAGTAACAGAGACTCAAAAATGTCATTTTTCGGTCGTTTTTATTTCCCTTTTTGATAACATAAAAAATATTCGCAATGAATTGTAAAGCTAAATTAATTTTTATTTTATCATTGTTTTTATCCTGTACATCTTTTGCAAGCGCCCAGGATTTTGTGGTTAGCGACCCGTTTGAAACAATGATCAGGCTCGGTTCTATGAAAGCGGAAAACGCTTTGTATACCATGCCGGCGGGTAATGCCGGAAGCATGTATATTACTTCGGCCGTTACCACTGGCGATGGTGTCGAATTCCCGCTAGGCTATCAGGTTACATTTTCGCCAGCAAAACATTTTGTCGTTGTTTCGAGAGCTACCTCTCTGATAGAACGCGGGAAAAGTTTTGATTTGAGAATCTCTCAAAAAAATGTAACCGGTAGTATGGCTGTAAATTTATATTTCGATTGGAATCGTGACGGCATTTTTGAATCATCTCAAACGGTGCAGATAGTCGGAGACGGACAGAATTTTGAGCAGAATATTGTGGTACCTGATGATGCGGATTTGGGAAAAACTCGTATCCGTCTGCGATATGATTCGTCTGCGCCCGCTTCTTCAGATGCGCGGGTAAATAATGGCCGGGTATACGATTTTGTGGTATATGTGATGGAACCGAAAGAGTCGAATGATTTTTTTATTTCGGTGAATGCCAATAATACAAATGGACGGGCATTTATAGAAACTTTACCTAACGTATCGGGTAAATTCGATCGTGGAACTTCGGTTACTGTCGTAGCCGAGCCGAATGAAGGAACTACTTTTGAAGGTTGGAAATTGGGTGATGTTACAGTAAGTAGCCAAGAAAGATATACGTTTACGGTTGAAAAGAGTGTACATCTTACGGCGTTTTTTACATCGAACGAGCCCTTATTGGAAGCTCCTAAACCGAGTACAGCTTCGAAACCGATATGGTATCAGATAAAAAATGCTCATACTGCAGAAACCCGACGCGACAGATATGTGGCATACGATGAGACGGTAGATGCTACTTATACATCGGCGCTTCGCTGTGAAAAACCAGCTGATATTACCGATAAGTTCCTCTGGCGTCTCGAAACGACAACAGGTGATAAAGTGAAATTTATACATAGAGGAACCAACCGGGAAATTTACAGTACTGGAAATCTTACAGATGAACTCGTTTTGTCGGGAAACGGTAGTGAATTTGTCGTTTCTCCCAGTGGAAATGCCAATGAAAGTTATTCTATTAAATATAAGGGCAAAGATAATTTATTGATGAATGCTAAAGACGGTACATGGCAAGTGGTATTATATGATGCCGGGGTAGGTACCGGGTCGGGGTGGTATTTTTATAAAGCGCCGATACTTACCGGTTTTGAGAAAGCAAAGATAAACGTGCCAAATGCTTATTTTCAGGATAATTTACTGAAAATAAACGGAATTTCCGATAATTGCCGGGTAAAAGTTTTTAATATGACCGGACAAATAGTAGCCGAATATCTGACCGAAGCGCATGCCGCTGGATACCACATCGATTATCCGTCGAATTTTTTTGTTATCGCTTTCCATTATCCTACCGGAGAAAAATATACACTGAAGTTAAGTAAATTTTAAAAACAGATAAAGATATAATATGAATACAAAATATTTTTTATATCTCTCGAGTGGTCTCGTATTGCCTTTTTTATGCAACAGCGTGAAAGCTCAAAATCCTCGGCCTGCCACCGCCGATATGCCGAATGTCATTTATTTATTGTGTGACGATATGGGATATAGCGATATCGAGGCGTACGGACAACAAATGATCGCTACGCCTAACCTTAATCGGTTAATAGAGAAGGGAATGGCATTCACTCAGTTTTATGCCAGTACGGCGGTGAGTGCTCCTTCGAGAGCATCTTTAATGACAGGTCAGCATACGGGACATACCAAAATACGGGGTAATAAGGAAGTACGGCCTGAAGGACAGGAACCGTTAGATCCCTCTGTAAAGACGATCGGTAACCTGTTTCAGGAATCAGGATATGTTACCGGGTGCTTCGGAAAATGGGGAATGGGATATCCGGGTTCAGTAGCCACTCCCAATAAAGTAGGATTCGATGTGTTTTTCGGTTACAATTGCCAGCGGCAAGCGCATTCGTATTATCCCGATCATTTGTGGAGTAACGAGGAAAGGGTGAATTATCCTTCCCGTGATGTATATTCCCAGGATGCGATTCACGAGCATGCGTTACAATTTATCGACGATAATAAAGATAAGCGTTTCTTCGGGTATTTCACTTATACGATACCTCATGCCGGGTTAGAACAGCCCGATGATTCTATTGTAGCGATGTACCGGGGTAAATTTTATGAACCCAGGTCTTATGGCGGCGAGGGAGATTATGCTCCTGCCCCCGAGCCCAGAACCCAGTTTGCCGCTATGATTACGCGTCTCGATACCTATGTAGGCGAAATTATTGCTAAACTGGAGGAACTCGGGCTAGCCGATAAGACATTATTTATATTTACCAGTGATAACGGACCTCACGATGAAGGAGGAGCCGATCCGGTATTCTTTAATACCGAAGAAAGATTGAGAGGACTTAAGCGGGCTTTATATGAAGGAGGTATGCGTGTACCTTATATCGCTTACTGGCCCGGTAAGATACAGCCGGGTACGGTCACCGACATTCAGGCCGCTGGTTGGGATATGATGCCTACGTTTTGCGAATTACTGGGAAAAGATGCCTCGTGGAGGCCTCAACCTATGGACGGAATCTCTATACTGCCTCAACTGCAGGGCCGGGAGGGGCAAAAACATCATGATTTCCTTTATTGGGAATTTCATGAACAAGGTGGCCGGCAGGCTGTAAGGGCAGGCGACTGGAAACTGATACGCCAGAATATTAGTTCGGGAAATCCTACGCATGAGTTGTATAACATTGCCGAAGATCCTCACGAAGATCATAATATTGCGTCGCAACATCCAGAAAAGGTTGAAGAACTGAAAGTTATCATGGACAGAGAGCATACGCCTTCGGATATGTTTAATTTCGGGAGGTAGTATTTTCGATTAATTATAAGTGAAGGAAGAACTGTCTGGATTTTTCAGACAGTTCTTTTTAAAAGCAAGATTTTTGTTTAACTTGTCGATTATGAGAAAATCTGAGAACTTATAAGGAAAATCGATTTTAATAATGACTGTATAGCGGATTAATATGAGATTTACCCGATTTTTATACCGGAAAAACCCATAAATGCCATGGCTAAGAGTCCTGCTGCGATAAGAGCGATAGGTACACCCTGTAGGCTTTTGGGGACACATGTTATACTCAGTTGTTCGCGTATGCCAGCAAAAAGAGCCATGGCCAGGGTAAATCCGATTGCTGAGGAAATGGCGAATACGACCGATTCTATGAGGTCGTAATTTTTTTGTATTACCATGATGGCGACTCCGAGTATAGTACAGTTTGTGGTAATTAAAGGTAAAAATACACCTAAGGCTTGGTAAAGGGGAGGAGATACCTTTTTCATGATAATTTCTACCATTTGTACTAATGCGGCGATAACCAGGATAAATACAATTGTTTGGAGAAATTCCAAGTGAGCAGCTTCTAACAAGTATATTTGTAAAAGGTAGGTAACGATTGTCGATAAAGTCATGACGAATGCCACGGCGGCTCCCATACCGATAGCCGTATTTACCCGCTTAGATACTCCCAAAAAAGGGCATATACCCAGAAATTGTGCCAGTACGATGTTATTTACGAAAATAGCAGTTATGAAAATCGATATATAGGTAATCATGATTTTTTATTTTTAAATTTGTTTACCAAGGCGATAAGGTATCCCAAAGCGATAAATGCGCCTGGTGCGAGAACGAATATAAGTGAACCGTAGTGTTCTGGATACAAAATCGCGTCGAATATTTTACCTGTACCCAGAAATTCTCTTACCGCGCCTAATAATGTAAGGGCAAGTGTAAAACCGATCCCGATTCCTATTCCGTCGAAAATAGAGTCGGAAACATGATGTTTAGAAGCGAATGATTCTGCCCTACCTAAAACAATGCAATTAACGACGATTAATGGAATGAATAGTCCTAAACTCGAATATAATTCGGGGGTATAGGCTTTCATACACATTTCGAGTATCGTAACAAATGCTGCTATAATTACGATATAGGAAGGAATACGTACTTTATCGGGAATCATATTTTTGATAAGGGAAATTACAGCATTGGAACAAATGAGTACGAAGGTTGTAGCCAACCCCATTCCCAATCCGTTAATGGCTGAAGAAGTTGTACCTAATGTGGGACACATTCCCAATAAAAGAACGAATGTTGGGTTTTCGGTAATAATACCGTTCAGAACGATTTTTATTTTATTCATTTTTCCCTCCTTCCTTATTTTCGTTCCATTTTGGTGAAGCCCCGCTTTGGGCATCGGTTTTGTTCATGAAAGCATTATACCCGTTTTCGATGGCATCCAAAAATGCTCTCGAACTGATGGTAGCTGCTGTGATAGCATCTATGTTTCCTCCATCTTTTTTCACCTTCAATCCTTTTGCATTTTTTCCTATGATGCTTCTATTTCCATTTTCGTCTTTAAACCATTTTTCCATTTTAGAACCTAAACCAGGTGTTTCAGAATGGTTAAGGACCATGTAATTTATAATTTTTCCATCGTTGTCGAAACCAACCATAACTTTTATATTTCCTGAAAATCCATTATTAGTTTGTGTTTCTACGGCTGCGCCTATCGGTTTCCCATTTTCTTTTGCCGGGAAAATCGTGATTGTCAGCGAATCTTTGGTACCGGCATTTAATACTCGTTCGTATTTTTCTGCAATCGGATCGTTATTGTAATGCGGCGCTACTTTTTTAATTGCTTTTTCCTGTTTCGCTTTTTCAGCTAATTTAATCGGACCTTCGGTTATTTGGTTAACATATCCTAATAAAGCTCCTATTATTACTGTGATCGATGTAAGTACGATCAACATGTTTAAAAATGATGATTCTGTTTTAGCCATGGTGCACCACCTTCCCGAAACGTTTAGGTTTGATATACATATTGATTAATGGAGTAAAAGCGTTCATAATGAGAATTGCGAATGAAACGCCTTCAGGGTATATCCCCCACCGTCTGATGATTACGGTAAGTAATCCGATGAGAATACCATAGATGATCATTCCCTTTTGAGAAAGAGGTGAAGTAACATAATCGGTAGCCATAAAAATAGCCCCCAGTAAAAGCCCTCCCGATAGTAATTGTACGACCGGATTCATACCGATTAAAGCTGAGAAAACGGCAACAGTAACCAATATCGAAACCGGAATATGCCAGGTAATTATTTTTTTCCAGAGTAGGTAAACGAAACCCAGTAATAGCGCTATAGACCCTACCTCTCCAAGGCTGCCTCCCATATTTCCCAAAAGCATATCGGAATATTCGGGTGTAAAAGTTGCCCCCGATTTCAGAATCGATAGAACGGTAGCTCCTGTTTTGGCATCCAGGTAGCCGGTAGTCCCCGGTAGTGGCCAGCTCGCCATTTGTGCCGGGAAAGATATTAGCAGAAATACTCGTCCTACGAGAGCCGGATTGAATATATTGCAACCTAAACCACCAAAAGACATTTTCCCGATACCGATAGCTGCGAGAGCCCCGATAATGATAATCCATATCGGCAGATTCGATGGCAGGTTAAAAGCGAGAAGTACCCCCGTGAGTATAGCCGATCCGTCGGCTATATCCGGTTTTCTTTCTAATAGAAAACGGCTTATGAGGTATTCGAAAATTACGCATGCAAGAACCGAGGTAGCGGTGACTACCAGCGCACCAAGACCGAAGTAAAAAACTGAAACGATAAATGCCGGTATAAGTGCGATAAGCACACCATACATACATTTTGCTACAGAATTTTCACTATGTATGTGAGGAGATGCTGAAATGATATATTTTTGATTCATACGACAATATGTTTTTGCGGTTATTTTTTTACCACCCTGTTGCGAATAATGTTTCCCGTACGATTTTTTCCGAGACGTATCAGGTCGAGAAGTGGTCGGTATGATGGACAGGTGTAACTGCAAGAACCACATTCGATACAATCCATAATATGGAGTTCTTCGGCTTTTTCCCATAAGGAAAATTCAGATACATTCATCAGAGAAACGGGTTCGAGTCCCATCGGACATACGCCGATACATTTTCCGCACCGGATACAAGGTTTGGGAGATTTTCTAAAAGCTTTTTGTCGGTCTATCATGACTATACCCGAGCAACCTTTAGTTACAGGGATACCGGTATCGGAAAAAGCCTTCCCCATCATGGGTCCCCCGAAAATTATTTTAGCGGTATTTTCAGGTATTCCGCCGGAAGCCTTTATTATTTCGTTTACAGGTGTTCCTATTCTTACCCTGAAGTTGGAGGGTTGAGTTACAGAGTCTCCTGTGACAGTTACGATTCTTTCTATTAGCGGTTTGTTTTTTTGTACAGCTTCGTAAACTGCAAAAACGGTCCCTGCATTTTGCACGATAGCACCTACAGAAACAGGCAATCCTCCCGAAAGAATTTGCTTTTTTATAATTGCGTCGATTAACTGTTTTTCGCTACCTTGAGGATATTTGACTTTTAAAGGGCAAATTTCTATTGATGGATAATCTGCTGCCAGTTTTTTTAAATGGTCGATAGCATCGGCTTTGTTGTTTTCTATTCCGATTACGGCTCGATCTACATTTGTGGCTTTCATCAGTAATTTAGTTCCGATTAGAATTTCCTTTCCCTTTTCAAGCAACAGCCGATGGTCAGCGGTAAGATAAGGCTCACATTCTACGGCATTAATCAGGAGAATTGTAGCTTTCATTCCTGGGGGAGGCGATAATTTTACATGTGTCGGAAAAGTCGCACCTCCTAATCCGACGATACCGCAGCTTTTTATTTTTTCGATGATTTCTTTTCCCGATAGGTTGCATGTGTCGGATATTGTTTCTGATCGGTCGATCGCTTGTTCCCATTCGTCACCCTGTACATCGATAAAAACAGCTTCTTTTTTATATCCCGATACGTCGGTTACGGTATCTATTTTAATAACGGTTCCCGATACGGGCGAATGTATGTTGGCAGAAACAAATCCGGAAGCTTGACCGATGAGCGTACCTGTTTTTACCTGATCACCTTTTTTAACGACAGGTAGAGCCGGAGCTCCGATGTGTTGAGAAAGCAAAACAACGGCTTGGTTCGGTAAATCGGCATTTTCTATTTTATTCCCGGCCGACAATTTATTTTCGGGAGGATGAATACCTCCTTTACGAAAAGTCTTTAACATGTTGTTGGGTTTTGTAACTGTAACATTTTAATCTATGCGGTAATCGTTTCCATTTTTTGGGGTGGGAAATTGATTGCATGGATGGCACCTGTAGGACAAACATCGACACATTTCCGACAAAGTCGACATTTATTGTCGTCGATATACGCAATGTTGTTTATTACGGTAATAGCACCGAAAGGACACTCTTTTTCGCATTTACCGCAGCCGATACAAGCGGCAGTACAGGCTTTTCTCGCTATAGATCCTTTGTCTTTATTAACGCAGGAGACATAAATACGTCGTGATTTTGTCCCTTTTTTCCTTAATTCGATAATGTTTTTGGGACATGCCTTTACACAGGCTCCACATGCAGTACATTTATTATCATTTATTTCTGGAAGCCCCGTTTCTTTATTTATGTGTAAAGCATCGAAAGTACATGCTTTTTCACAGTCGCCGTTCCCCAGGCAACCGTATGAACAACCTGTTTCTCCGCTATATAACAACGCTTCTATCGCACAGTTACGTTCTCCGTCGTAAATATTCATTTGTTTACGATTATTACAGCTACCGTTACAGCGTATTACAGCAGTCATCGGTACGGCGGATTTTACTTCTTTCCCTACAATTGCAGCAATATTTGCCATAACAGAAGTACCCCCCACGGGGCATAACATTCCGTCGAGGGTATCCGTTTTTACACAAGCTTCGGCAAAGCCCTGACAACCGGGGTAACCGCATCCTCCGCAATTGGCACCGGGTAATATTTCGGTAACAAGATCGATGCGGGGATCTTCATAAACGCGAAATTTACGGGATACGAAATAAAGAATTACGGCGCTTATCGCTCCGATACTTCCTAATGATAATATGGATACGAGTATAATATTCATTAAAAGATATGATTTAATCGGTTTTGTGTAATGAGAATACGAATTTCTTTTTCAGTTTCTTTTTATATAATCCGATAATAATATAATAAGGTACTAAAATGGCGAGGGATGTAATCCCGGCTATTGTCTCATTTCGTGATAAAAAATATACAATGATCAGAACGGCGACCAAGCAGAAAAAAGGATATACAAAAGCGATAAGCAGTGCCTCGCGTTCGATATCGGAATTTGATATAAGGATTACGGTTTCACCTGTTTTAAAAGAGTTTCCGTTACAGGATACTTCGATTATTTTTTCTTTTTTGTCGCTTGCCGAGCAGTAAGAACGAGCATGGCATCCCGAGCAGGCCGAAAGTTGAGTAATCTCTACTTTCGCAATTCCGTTTCTGATGTCTTTGATAATACCTTTGTGTTTGATTAATTTACTCATTTTGCTATCTCGACATTGCAAATATAGTATAAATATCTTTTATTTTGAGATTTCGTACCGAATTTTACGTATTTATATGGTAAACTTTTTAATTATATAATACTTAAGCGATAAGATAATTATCATATAAAAAAGGAAACCATTCAGCTGAATGGTTTCCTTTTTCTCTATTTTTATCGATATTAAATCGCTCCTGCGGAGAGCAATACTTGGCCGATGAAAACGATTGCTCCTCCTAAATATCCCAGCAATGCGAGTAACGTGATATTCTTGAGATACCATATAAAATTTATTTTTTCGAGTCCCATAACTACTACACCTGCTGCCGACCCGATAATAAGCATACTGCCTCCTACTCCTACGCAATAGGAAAGAAATTGCCAGAAGTGACCGTCTTGAATGAAATAGGAGAGGTAAGCGGCTTGAGAGGGATCTGCCGAAGCCAAGGTAATCGGGTCTATGATCGGGTACATTCCGATAGCTGCAGCGACTAAAGGTACATTATCGACAATCGAAGATAAAACTCCCAGCAGAATACTAATAATATATATATTGTGAACGTTCGTGTCCAGCCATTGTGCCGTAGAAGTAAGTATACCTGTAGCCTGTAATACGGCCACAGCCATAAGTATACCTAAGAAAAATAAAATGGTAGGTATATCTATGCGTTTTAATATTCGGGGTACCCGATTTTCGTCGATAGGGTCGATATTGAGTTTGTTATACATACATTCAGTAAATACCCATATAATGCCTAATGAAAGTAGTATTCCCATAAAGGGGGGCAAATGTGTCGCGGCTTTGAAAATAGGAACAAAAATAAGACCGAGTATACCTAATATTAATATTGTTGTTTTTTTCCCTTTAGAAATACGGTTACAAGTTGTATCGATTTCTGCTGTACCGATTGACTGTAATTCGCCTCGTAAACGCTTGGAAATAAAGAATACCGGAATAATCATCGATACCAGACTGGGAATGAGTACGAACTCGATCAGTTTCATTGTGGTAACATTTCCTTTTACCCATAGCATGATTGTGGTAATATCCCCGATAGGAGACCATGCGCCACCACTATTTGCCGCAATTATTACCATGCATGCGTATAACCATCTTTCACGTTGTACGGTGATTATTTTTCGCAATAGCATAATCATTACAATCGAAGTGGTGAGATTGTCGAGTATAGATGACATAAAGAAAGTAAGGAATGCCAAAAGCCATAATAATTGCCGTTTTTTTCGAGTGGTAATGTTGTTGGTGATTATGGTAAAACCTCCGTGGACATCTATAAGTTCTACAATTGTCATTGCACCGATGAGGAAAAATAATATTTCCGAAATATCACCCATGTGTTCGATAATTTGCACATTAACGATGTAGTTTATACATTGTTGCACTAAAGGCAAATTTTGTAGAGACGGAGAGGCGGCTATATAATCTTTAAGAGCTTGTCCGTCGACAGCAGGAACAATTTCCCCGGCTCCTAAAGTATATATAACCCATAAAGACATTCCCAGCAGCAAAGCAATGGCTGCTTTGTCGATACGTATCGGATGTTCCAGTGCAATAAGAAGATATCCGATGATAAAAACGGCAACTATAAGTACTAACATAATAAATCAGATATTTAAAAAAATGAATAAATATGTTTTTCACAGAATAACACGAAACAGGAGATTCTGTTTCTGCGTCGTTTTTAAATAAATATTTAGAAATTGTCATTATCTTTGGTGCGATGAACATTTTTTGATCATACACATAATGCTTATTTCCATACGCTATTAATAAAAGCGCTTGCAAATTTAGAATTATTTTTTGTAAATGTGATATGTTATTCATTAACTTCTAAATATAATTTTATGAGATTTTTTAAGTCACTATTACCTGCATTGGCAATGGCGATGCCATTATATGCGCAGTGGGCTCCGGCCGGAGATAAAATAAAGACGGCTTGGGCTGAGAATATCGATGTGAACAATGTACTGCCCGAATATCCGAGGCCGATGATGGAACGGGAAGAGTGGCAAAATCTTAATGGCCTTTGGGATTATGCGATTACCGATGCCGGAACCGCTTCACCGGCAGTGTTCGAAGGGAAGATACTGGTTCCTTTTGCTGTAGAATCGAGTTTATCGGGCGTTGGAAAGAGATTAGGGGATAAAAAAGAACTCTGGTATCAGCGTGAATTCAAAATACCATCTTCCTGGAATAAAAAAAATGTTTTGTTACACTTCGGAGCGGTAGATTGGAAAACCGACGTATGGGTAAATGGAATAAAAGTAGGTTCACATACGGGAGGATATACCCCTTTTACTTTTGATATTACAGCGGCTCTTAATAAAGGTGAAAATATACTTAAAGTTAAAGTATGGGATCCGACCGATCGTGGTTATCAACCGCGTGGTAAACAGGTAAATCGACCTGAAGGTATTTGGTATACTCCTGTAAGTGGTATATGGCAGACTGTTTGGCTTGAACCTGTTCCCGAACGTTACATAAGTGGTATGAAAATTGTGCCCGATATCGATCGTCATTTATTGAAGGTAGATGTAAATACTAATATGGCGAGTGTAGGGGATAAAATAGAAGTAAGTGTTTACGAGGGGAATGTAAAGGTTGCCGAACAAGCGGTGATCAATGGCGGATCGGTAGAAGTACCTATGCCGGCGGATGCTAAATTATGGTCTCCCGATAGCCCTTTCCTTTATGATTTGAAAATAACACTGAATAATAAAGGTAAAAAGATGGATGAGATTAAGGGATATACGGCTATGCGTAAATATTCTACCCGAAGAGATGCAAATGGAATTGTACGTTTACAGTTAAATAATAAAGATATATTCCAGTTTGGGCCTCTCGATCAGGGATGGTGGCCCGATGGGCTGTATACCGCTCCTACCGATGAAGCATTATTATACGATATACAAAAGACAAAAGATTTCGGTTATAATATGATTCGCAAGCACGTAAAAGTTGAACCTGCCCGTTGGTATACTCATTGCGATAAATTAGGAATCATCGTATGGCAGGATATGCCCAGTGGCGACCGTTCTCCTCAATGGCAAAGCCGGAATTATTTCAATGGTGCAGAAAATGTACGTACCCTCGCATCGGAAAAAAATTATAGAAAAGAGTGGAAAGAGATATTGGATTATCTGTATTCTAACCCTTGTATAGGGGTATGGGTGCCTTTTAATGAAGCGTGGGGGCAGTTTAAGACTCAGGAAATTACCGAATGGACAAAACAATATGATCCTTCACGATTAGTAAATCCGGCCAGCGGAGGAAATCATTATACGTGTGGCGATATTCTCGATTTACATAATTATCCCGGTCCCGATATGTATCTTTACGATGCCCAGCGAGCCACAGTGTTGGGTGAATATGGTGGTATAGGAATGGTTGTAAAAGATCATTTATGGGTTCCCGATCGTAACTGGGGGTATGTACAATTCGATAATTCGAATGATGCCACCCGAGAATACATTAAATTTGCCCGTCAATTAAGAAAATTGATAGACAGGGGCTTTTCGGCAGCTGTTTATACACAGACGACCGATGTCGAAGTCGAAGTGAACGGTTTGATGACATATGACCGTAAAGTGATAAAATTGAATGAAGCTTTATTGAAAGAAGTTAACAATGAAATATGTAATGCTTTAGAATAAAATGTGGCTGGAATAACAGAACATTTTAGCGATGAAAAAAAAACGGGTTAGGGGAATATTCTTTTAACCCGTTTTTTTCGATATATATTTTTTATTTTAAATTATTTATTTATATTTAGCCAAATTATTAATATCGTATATGAATTGCAGGTGGAGGTTACTTGATAATACAACTTATTACTTAATAAATATAAATCCTATAATATTGTGAGTTTATGGAAACATTCTGGAAGATAATCTTTTATTTATTAAATGTTGCCCTGTATCCGTTCTTGATCTGGTGGGTATTGTTTAAGATTTTATTAACATCGATGGCTGCTCCCGATCTTATATATTTTATATTTTTCTTTGTCCTGATTTTTTTGGTTGTAAGCACTATCAGTTATATACTGGCACACTTTTTTTGGGGCAACGGCTATTGGGAAATGTTCTTTAAGAATTTAGGGATATACTTGTCTACTTTATATATTCTATATTTGATATTTTGTTGAGAGTAAATAAAATTATTTCGTTATAGTCGTTTTCGTTATGCGCGAAAAAGTATTTTTTTGTTATTATGAAAACTGAATAGACCGGTTTTTATAAAGAAGGAAGAGTGTTAAGTTTTAAATAAAAATTAACTTGACAATTTGGTATAAACCTTCAAAAATCAAAAAAATATTGTAAGTTTGTCTCTACATTATTGTTTGGAGGGAATAAAGCATAAAATATATAGAAATGAGCAAATTGGTAATAAACAGTTACGAAGAATTTGAACAGTGTGTCGGTAAAGAATTAGGTGCTTCGGATTATCTTAAAATCACACAAGATATGATAAATACGTTTGCTGACGCAACTTTAGACCATCAGTGGATACATGTGGATGTTGAGAAGGCGAAGAAGGAAAGCCCGTACGGAACTACGATTTCACACGGTTATTTGAATCTTTCTATCCTTCCTTATCTTTGGAATCAGATAATCGAGGTAAATAACGTAAAACTGTTGGTTAATTACGGTATTGAGAAGTTGCGCTTTAATCAACCTGTTTTGGTCGATAACGAAGTTCGTTTACGTGCTAAACTGATATCATTGACCAATTTACGTGGCATAGCGAAAGCTGAAATAAAGGTTGCTTTGGAAATAAAAGATAATAAAAGAACGGCACTTGATGCTACAGTCGTATTTCTTTATCATTTTAATAAGTAATTTCAGATAATAAATATAAATAAAAGCCTTTACCGGCTTCAGACGGTAAAGGCTTTTATTAGTATATTATCGCGTTAATTTATTGCATCGATATTAAATGGATTATAAATTTTGAAGTTTCTTTATTTTTTCATTATAAAAATATAACTTTGTACTCTTTCCGCACTTTATTTTCTAAATACGCTTTCGATTCAATATCTATGGGTTAAGAGGATTGAATATTAGTTTTTGTAGGAGCCTGATTATTTGGGTAGTAGATGAATTAGGAATAAATTGCTGACTTTATTTTGCTGAATTAATTAAAAGTCTATATTTATGAATAAGCTGAGTTTTATTTTATGGTTATTGTTCTGTTTTATCGATTGTTTTTCCCAGAACCAAACTATACCTGTACCCAAGCCGCAACAATTGAAATGGCATGATGCCGAAATGGGTGCGATATTCCATTATGATTTACATGTTTTCGACGGGGTTAGATACAATCAGGTCAGTAATCGTATAAATCCCATAAATGACTATAATATATTCGATCCTCAAAAATTAGATACAGATCAATGGATACGCTCTGCGAAAGCTGCCGGCTGTAAGTTTGCTTTATTGACGGCTACACATGAGACCGGATTCGGTCTTTGGCAAAGCGATGTGAATCCGTATTGCCTAAAAGCCCTTAAATGGAAGAATGGAAAAGGTGACATCGTGCGTGATTTTGTGAACTCTTGCCGTAAATACGGATTGCAACCGGGTATCTATCTCGGAATCCGTTGGAATTCTCTCTTGGGAGTTCATAACTTTAAAGTTGGGGGTGAAGGTGAATTTGAGCGTAAAAGGCAGGAGTGGTACAAACATTATTGTGAAAAGATGTTGACCGAATTATGCACCCGTTATGGAGACTTATTCATGATTTGGTTCGATGGCGGAGCCGACGATCCTTTGGGAGATGGACCTGATGTAGAGCCGATTGTAGAGAAATATCAGCCGGAATGTCTTTTTTATCATAACATAAATAGAGCCGATCTCCGTTGGGGTGGGTCGGAGAGCGGTACGGTAGGTTATCCTTGTTGGTCGACTTTTCCTGTTCCCGCTTCTCATAATAAAGGAATCGAACGGGAAGAAAATTGGCTCGAGTTGCTTCGTCATGGAGATAAAAACGGGAAATATTGGGTACCCGCAATGGCCGATACACCGTTAAGGGGTATAAATGGTCGTCATGAATGGTTTTGGGAGCCCGGAGACGAGAATAATATTTATTCGTTGAATGAACTGATGGATATATATGAAAAGTCGGTAGGCAGGAATGCGACATTAATCATCGGTCTCACTCCCGATCCACAAGGTCTGATACCGGAAGGAGACAAAAAACGACTTGAAGAATTCGGAAAAGAAATCGATCGAAACTTTTTAAGACCGCTAGCTCAGACGTCCGGGAAAAAAGATTCGCTAGTCCTTGATTTAGGTGGGGAACAACAGGTTAACTATTGTATCATTCAGGAAAACATAGCAAAAGGAGAACGCATACGTAAATATAAAGTCGAAGTTTTAAAAGATGGAAATTGGCAGTGTGTATGTGTCGGTGAATCTGTAGGACACAAGCGTATTCAGCGTTTCGAACAGGTAAAAACGTCGGCGGTTCGTTTAACGGTTACGAGTTCGGTTGCATTGCCCGATATAAAAAATTTCAGCGTATTTAATGTTGTCGACCGATGAAATGAAAAGTTTTATTTATAGGCAAATATTTCTAATAATATTTTTATTATCAGGTGTTCATGTATTTTTAGCTCAAAACAAATATGTGTATGAAAAAGGAGTTTCATATAAAAATATAGAAGCGCAAAAAATAGATGATGCGATAGATTTATGTAGTGCCGTATCTTCGGTAGTATATGAAAAATCTGTTCCGGTCGACCGACATACTCTATATTATGATGTTAAATTACCGGAATATGCCTGCGGAATTTTTTTTAGTCGTGATTATCGGCCGGGAGACTACCATTGGCCGAATAATACCAATCGGTTGCTCCCATGGAAATTTTCCCGGCTGAATGAAATTACTCGGCCTGATTATGCGGGTATCCCATCTAATTCGGCACCTTCGGTATTGGGAGACGTGGTTTTATTATGGCTGACAGACAATACATATTTGTTTTTAAAATCATTATGTGGCGATAATAGTCTCAGCTGGTTTCAGGTAAATGCCGACGGAACTTTAAGCCTGTATGTTTCTACTCTTGGAGATGATTATTTACAGAGAAAAATACCGTTGTTACTGTCAAGTCGTACCGGTGATATATATAAAACATTAAACGAGGCTTATGATACATTGATTAGAGACAAAAAAATATCGAAATTACGTAAGCGTACCGATAAGCATTATTTCGAGGCTTTTAATTATCTGGGGTGGTGTACATGGGAACATTATCATACGGATATAAATGAAACCCGTATATTGAATGATATCGACATTATCGAAAACTCGGGAATACCGGTTCGTTATGTCTTAATCGATGATGGTCATGTAGCAAATAAACGAAGGCAATTGACGGGATTTATCCCCGATAGCATATGTTTCCCGCATCAATGGGAACGTATTATCGGGCGGAAAACCGAAAACGGTATCCGCTGGATGGGGTTGTGGTTCGCCTTATCGGGTTATTGGCTTGGAATTTCTGAAAAAAATGATTTACCCGATAGAATAAATGATTGTCTTTATCAGTATAACGGAAGTTTGTTGCCGGGCAAAAGTGTGCGGAATATAAAGAATTTTTACAAGAGTTATGTGAAAACGTTGAAAGATTTTGGGTTCGATTTCCTTAAAATAGATAACCAGTCGTTTACGTTACCACTTTATATGGGAGGAAGAGAGGTTATACTCAGGTCTAAGGAATGTAACCTGGCTTTGGAAAAGGAAACTTACAGACAAAAAATAGGTTTGATGAATTGTATGGCGCAGAATACGATCAATACAGATCATACTTTGTACAGTGGCGTTACCCGGGTGAGTATCGATTATAAAAAATACGATAAAGATATGGCAAAATCACATCTTTATCAGTCTTATGCGAATACTTTACTTTTCGGACAAACCGTTTGGCCCGATCATGACATGTTTCATTCTTGTGATACTATTTGTGGTAGTCTCATGGCTCGTTCAAAAGCAATGTCGGGTGCTCCGGTTTATTTGTCAGACGCTCCCGATGAATTCAAGAGTGAGAATATCTTTCCACTGATCGATGAGGAAGGAAGGATATTTCGACCGTTGGCACCTGCCGTACCGACACCCGAATCGGTATTTATAAATCCATTAATAGATGGTAAAGCTTATCGAGTATTTGCTCCGGTAGGAACCGAATCCATGTCGATCATTTGCTATAATCTGAATACTCGGCCGGAATATGAAAAAGTGACCGCTTCGATTTCTAAAGAAGACTACGATTTGCTTAAAACGGTTACACATAACAATTTCCCGGATGTTGACAGTATTCTTTTATATGATTGGAATTTCCGGAAGGCAATCGTGTTGACCGATAATTATTCTGTAGAGTTAACAGGATTTAGCGATCGGTTATTTCACCTGTGCCCTATTCGCAAAGGTTGGGGAATAATCGGAATACAGGAAAAATATTTATCTCCCGCAACGATAAGGATCGTATCTGCTTCTCCCGAACGAATAATTCTTGATGTATTGTGTGCCGGTACGTTGGTAATATGGGCCGAAGCAGATGGTAAGCATGAATTGAGGAACATCCCGATAAATCCCGGAAGAATATCTATCGAAAAGTAATCATTAATTAATAATTTATCGAAATGAAGAAAAGTTTATTAATTCCGTTTGTATTGGCACCTATGGCGATTCCTTCGGTGCAGGGAAAAGAACAAGTGAGAAAAGATCAAACGGAAAAACGGCCGAATATTATTTTCTTTTTGGTCGACGATATGGGTTGGCAAGATACCTCATTGCCCTTTTGGACCCGGAAAACCCATTATAACGAAGAATTTGAAACGCCGAATATGGAGCGGCTTGCCGCTAAAGGTATGATGTTTACGCAAGCTTATGCCAGCAGTATAAGTTCTCCCTCACGCTGCAGTTTGCTTACAGGCGCGAATGCCGCAAGGCATTGCGTAACGAATTGGACTTACCCGAAGAATGAGCAGACAGATAGCCCGAGTAGTGTTTTCAAAGTAGCCGACTGGAATGTAAACGGTATATGTGAGGTTCCCGGTATAAGTCATACTTTTCAGGTAACTGCTCTCCCCGAGCTATTAAAAGAGAACGGTTATCATACCATACATTGTGGAAAGGCTCATTTCGGAGCTGTTGATACCCCGGGGGAAAGCCCGTATCATTTCGGTTTTGAAGTTAATATTGCCGGTCATGCGGGAGGTGGACTGGCCAGTTATTTGGGTGAAGATAATTATGGCAACCGTACCGATGGTAAGCCGAGTCCTGCCTTTGCGGTTCCGGGACTTGAAAAATATTGGGGAACACATACTTTTGTAACGGAAGCTTTGACACTTGAGGCAATAAAAGCGCTCGATCATGCTAAAGAATATAATCAGCCTTTTTTCCTTTATATGGCGCATTATGCCATTCATATACCTATCGACAAAGATGCTCGTTATTACCAAAAATATTTAGATAAGGGATTGTCTCCCAAAGAAGCCGCTTATGCGGGTCTGATTGAGGGAATGGATAAAAGTCTGGGAGATTTGATGGATTGGTTGGATAAAAATGGAGAAACGGAAAATACCATTATCATATTTATGAGCGATAACGGAGGTTTAGCGAGTCAGCCGGACTGGAGAGACGGTACTCCTTATACACAGAATTCACCCCTTAAAAGCGGTAAAGGTTCGGCTTATGAGGGAGGTATACGCGAGCCGATGATCGTTAGTTGGCCGGGTGTCGTGAAGCCCGACACAAAATGTGATAAATATATGATTATCGAAGATTTCTTCCCTACAATACTTGAAATGGCCGGAGTAAAACATTACAGTACAGTGCAGCAAGTCGACGGTAAAAGTATCGTTCCTTTGCTAACACAAGCGGGTGACCCGTCTAATGGCAGGAGTTTATACTGGAATTTTCCGAATAATTGGGGCAATACCGGTCCCGGTATCGGGCCTACATGTACAGTTCGTAAAGGGGATTGGAAGCTCATTTATTATTATGATACCGGAAAAAAGGAATTGTTCGATATTAAAGAAGATATAGGTGAGAAAAATGATTTGTCGTTGCAACACCCCGATATTGTAAAACGATTGTCTAAAGATTTGGGTCGTTATTTGAGAAAAGTAGGAGGACAGCGCCCTACGTTTAAAGCCACAGGCCTACCATGTCCGTGGCCCGATGAAATAGATCGTTGATTGGTGTTTTTATACTCCTGAGATTTATTGTGCTGTTTTCATTTCGATTTTTTAGTACATTTGTTTCACAAAATTTTAAAAAATCGTGGAATGAAGAGTATCATGTTGTTGATAGGGGTGATGTTATGTAATATGACATTATCGATGGAGGTATGTAATGGCAAAGGAAATGTAAGTGAACAAAGAATTTTGGAAACGAAGAATGAGCGAGAAAAAGAAATAGGATTGTATGATTGGGATCGCGCCGCAACGAAAGCCCGGTTGAATTTATCCGACTGGTGGGTTTCCGACCGGAATTATCTGAATCGTTATCGTCTCTCTGAAAATGAGACGAGGCGTACATTCGATTATTGGATAAATGCACAGGCTCTTGATGTCATGATAGATGTTTTCGAACGTGAAAAAACGTCTGAAAATAAAGATTGGATTTTGCGGTTGTATAAAGGAATCGCCGTAAATAATAACAATAGTTATATCAATAATTTTTATGATGATATGGCATGGCTTACTTTAGCATGCTTGAGGGCATATGAGGTTACCGGCGATACCGTATATAAATCTACGGCTGATCGTTTGTGGCGTGAAATAAAAATAGGATGGAACGATCTGAAAGGTGGCGGGATTCGTTGGAATAAAGAAAATCGACATGAGGGATCGAAGAATGCATGTATTAATAGTCCGGCTTGTATAATTGCCGCGCGGTTATACCGGATGTTCGGGAATGAAGATGACTTACGGTGGGCGCATAAAATATATAATTGGGAGAAACCTTTGATGGTGGATGATGCTACAGGACGGGTATGGGATGCAGTAGGTAATCATAACCCGGGGTGGGTATTTACCTATAATCAGGGAACATGGATAGGTGCAGCTCTCGAAATGTATGGAATTACTCACGAAAAGGTGTATCTTGATGATGCTTTGAAAACTATGAATTGGGTAGTAAGTCCTGAATATTCTAAAAATGGAATATTGCCCGGGGGACGTGATTCAGATGGCGGTATGTTCTCGGGAGTGTGTGTGCGTTATATGACAAATCTGATTCTTTTACCAGAACTCGATACTGATTTAAGGAAACGTTATGTGGAATTTTTGCAGGAAAATGCATTGGAACTTCGGAAAAATAGCCCCGATTTTTATTTTAACGGAATTTGGTCGAAAGGACCGGATTTAACTGATATGTTGTTATCATATCAGTTGAGCGGTGTAATGTTGATGAATATGATGTGTGTTATCGAAGACAATTATCCCGAGCTGCTGAAGAAATAATTGTTCCCTAAATAATATTATTCCTGAAAGACGGTGCTTAAAATCGCCTTTCAGGAATTTTTGTTTATAGAACATCAATCGGGCTTGAAATTTAGTTTATTGAAATTTTCTCATGGTGCCGAATTTTATCATCAGTATTTGCCCGTTTCTTGTTTTTATTTTATGTAACCATGTTCCAGTTATTTTTTGCATATATCGCGTCGAAAGCGGGTATTACATTATACAATGTTATCGGGACATGTCTGTTAGCATTTCCTTTTCGGATATTTCTATCTTTTTGATTACCCGTGCCGGATTTCCGGCTACGATTGCCAACGCCGGAACATTCTTAGTTACCACGCTGCCCGCTCCGACAATAGCACCATAGCCGATTTTTATACCCGGCAGTATCGTGGAATTAATGCCTATCCATACTTTGTCCTCGATTACGATCGGGCGTCCATAAGTGGCACTACGGTTCGCTGGGTCTGGGTCGTGGTTAATTGTAATCAGATTTACTTTCGGCCCGATAAATACTTCATTGCCAATTGTGATACCACCTCGTCCGAAAATGGTGCAACATTGTTGAATAAAACACCCTTTGCCTATATGTACGGGTATTCCATAGTCGATATATAGTGGGGGTAAGACAGTTGTAGATGCATCCAATTTTTTTCCGAGTATACGTTCCATATATTCATGTACCTCTTTAGGAGTTCGATACCCAGTGTTCATTTCAGCAGCGGTTTTCATTGTAGCGAAGATATCCGCAATCAGGTCACCGTAACCCGCTTCGTTGGGCGAAACCATTTCGCCGCTCAGATCTTTTCTAAAAATATCATTCATATGTTCTTTATTTTATCATTCTGATGCAAAAGTATACGGAACATAACACAAAAACTTTGCTGTACGGCTCAATAAGCTTTGTTGTGGAGACCATAAATTAAAAAGTCTTGTATCCGGGAAATGTCGCAAGGCTTTTTTGAATTATATTTTTATTTCAACTTTTTATTTTCTCTGTCGGAGTTACTCCGAACATTTCTTTATATATTTTCGAGAAATGAGAAAGGTTCTTGAAACCTACATCATAGCAAATTTCGGAAACTTTGCGGCCACCTTTATTAATTAATTCGTGCGCGGCTTCGAGGCGACGCTGTATCAGCCATTTCTGAGGAGAAAGAGAACTGTATTTTTTGAAATCCCGTTTGAATGTGGAAAGACTGCGGCCAGTGTAGTTGGCAATTTCTTCCATCGAGAGGTCATTCATGTAATTTTGTTCCAAAAATTCAAGAATATCGATCTTCCAAGGATCGGCAAAATCGAAAATAGAGGCATAAAGGCTTTTGCTGGTATGTAGAAGTACATATACGCCCTCGATCATTTTCAGTTGCAGTAATTCGTCAGTTGGTCGAATGTTAGAATCGAAATAAGGCTTCATAGATTCGAACAGACTAAGAATATCGGGACGGTTAGCCGGTAATTTGTAAAGACTTATTTTGTTTCGTTTTGCCTCTTTAGGTAATGTGGTTCGGTTTAATCTATTGTAAAAATCACGCAAAAATTTCGCGGTAAACATCAGGAATATAGCTTTGAACTGTTTCCCGTTGTGTGCCTTTTTGATCATCTGTACTCCGATATCCTTGCGGATAAAAGCACATTCGCCTCGACGCAAGCGGGTGATTTTGCCTCGTTCGTTAATTTCCAGTTCGCCCGAGTAAATATAAACCAATACGTGAGAGTGGTTCCGATGCAGGCAACTCATTTCTTCGTTGAAGTACATCGCCAGAAAGATATCCGAATAACGCAATGTATGGATTTTGTCTGTCATTTATTTTTTTATTTAATCGACTGTAATAATATTCCTATACAAAGGTACTCGATAGTAGGAATATTTGTTTTGTTGAGAAGTTCAAATATTGGGAGACGTAATCAAAGAACCCGACAACATATTATTCATCAGTTTGTTTGTCGTTTATGTATTTATTATATTTATGTAGCTCGACATCGTAGTTGTATGAGTGTCGGTAATATTGTTTTTTCGTTACATCTTATCGATCGTTCGATTTCGGTGTTGTGACTCGATTCACAACTTCATTCGTAACATTTTATATTTAAATAAAAATGATTATGTAATATAATATATGTATCATAATTTGCAATGTGCCGTTAAAATTACTTATCTTTAACCGGAGAAAAAATGAATCATATTCTTTTTTTTCTTTTTCAGAATAATTATTGACACTCTATTGTTTTATTATAACATAGCAAATTTGTATTTTAGAATATGATAAAATTTATTTTCGTATTGTTGTTTATTATATTTCCGGTTTTAACATCCTGTAAATATGAAGTAGATATTAATGATACTTCCCTTGGTGACAGCATACGTAAAGATACATTGGTACTGTTTATGCCGGTTTTTATATCTGATGATAATCCTGTAAGTGAAATTCCTATAGTAAAAGCTCTTTTATATGATCAGCATACGTTACCGGATACTTATACGTATCGTAAAGGAAAACGTGAGTTTCAATGGGAAAAAATGAAAAGGTATTTGGCCGAACTTGAAGAATGGCATCAGCGGAAACCGGTATGGGCTATATTGCAAAATTACAGGAACCGAAACGGTGAGGCTCCTTTGGTCGTTTCTTTTCGGAGGAACGAATATAAACGGGTAGCAGATACGCTGGGAGTAGAGCGTTATCAGTCGGTACCGTTATATATCCCCGGTGATACGGTAACTCCAGTTCGATATGGCAGAGACGGATCGTTAGTTATGTACCTTGGTTATGAAGGCCGATATGCGAAAATTGCTACCCTGAATAGGGACGAAATCAGGCAGGTTCCCTTAAAATATGTCAAAGTATTGCCCGATACATTGGTATTTAATAAAATAATATTTGTTGATGTGACCAACCAGAATGCTGCTGCTTTAGAAAAAGCGGAAAAAAAATGGTTGGTAAGAAGTATGAATCCCGTTACGACAGGTAAACACGGTCCGCCCTATATGCAGGAGACCCCGTTGGGTATTTTTGTGATACAAGAGCACAAACCTAAAATGATTTACCTGAAAGACGGGAAAGACGAACATGGCGGTTTCGCCCCTTTTGCCAGTCGCTTTACTAATGGCGGTTACATTCACGGAATTCCCGTAAATGAGCCGCATACCGATTTGATAGAGTTCAGTCCGTCATTAGGAACGGTTCCCCGTTCCCATATGTGTGTACGAAGCGCTACGTCCCATGCCCGTTTTATCTATGATTGGGCTGTACCGAAAGCAACTCTGGTAATCGTAATCAAATAAATTTAGGTTTAATGAGTCGTATAAAAAATATTTGAAATTAAATTTTCTTCTTTCATTTGCTAAATCGTTTAAATGAACTATATTTGTCTTTGAAAACAAGAATTTAGTTTGTATATAAGTAATACATGACTCGCGTATCTATAAAAAATATAGCCGACCGGTTAGGCGTTTCAAGTGCGACGGTATCTTTAGTCCTCAATGGTAAGGGCGAGAAGCTACGCATCAGTAAGGAAGTTGCCGAGAAAGTGAGGAAAATCGCCGACGAGTTAAATTACCGTCCGAACATGGCGGCCCGCAGTTTGAGAACGGGAAAAACAAGAACGCTGGGGCTGATAGTGGCTGATATTTCGAATCCTTTTTTTGCAAAATTAGCACGCTATATCGAAAATATTGCTGGTGAAAAGGGATATCAGGTCATGTTTGGAAGTTCAGACGAGTCAGCTGAAAAATTCGGACGTTTATTGGATCTTTTCATCGAAAAGAATGTAGATGGTATTATTATGGCTCCCCCTCAGAATAGTGAAGCCGTAGTCAAAGGATTAATGACTGAGAAAATCCCTTTTGTGCAGATAGATAGAGGAATAGAGGGTGTTCCTATTAGTTCGGTTCAAATTAATAATGAGCTGGCATCGTATGCTTTAACTGGATACCTGATAGAACAGGGATGTCGTAAAATTGCTTTTGTCGCATACAATATGGGGTTACCTAATATTTCGAAACGATGTACTGGCTATCGTAAGGCTTTACGCGATTATGGTATTGAGGTAAATGATTCTTTAGTCAGATCGGCGTCTTATGAACGGTTTGAGGAAGGGATAAATGATGCTATCGACGAATTGCTCGATGTTGGAATCGATTCGATCGTTTTTGCGACTAACCGCGTAGGAATACAATCTCTTATTCATTTGAAAGAGAGAAAAAAAATGACCGGATTACAGTTTGTGAGTATCGATTATACCGATGAATATGCACTATCTGATATTCCGATAACCTGTATAGAGCAACCCATTGGAGAATTAGGGGAAAGAGCATTGAATATTCTGTTTAGATATATCGACGATCCTTCTTATAATGTCATCGAACAAGTTATTTTACAAGCTAAAATATGTAAATGAATTTATATTATATAAGTTAATCGTATTAGCAAAAGAGTATTAATTTTTAAATTATCATCCATGAAACTGAAGTGCTTTGTTATTATGTGTGTATTTTTCCCTTTGTTGGTAAACGGGAAAACCCCTGTTAAAGAAAAGGGCGGGATTGTTATATCTAATGTAAAACCGATAGCTCGTCTTACTGGTAAATCTCTTCCTACCGATACGTTTCCGAATCCGAATAATACTGCCGGAGATTTTGATGTTTACGGGACCGATTTGGGTATAATGTGGAAAATGAAAGGGAACCGGATCGGCTTATTTTTTGGGGATACTAACGGAGAAGGTTTTGTTGCTGGTAAAGGCGGTGGAAATGGTTCTAATTGGCGTTCTAATGTACTGGCTTTTTCAAAAGATACACGGCTTGATGACGGTTTAACAATTGATGCTATGTTACTTGATGAAGAGGGTAAAGCCAGGGAAATCTGTGCAGGAGGTAAGTCAAATCCCGAGAAATACCAAACATCGATTCCTACATCAGCGATAAGGGCTGGGGGAATAGATTGTGTTCATTATATGAATATATATGATTGGGGTGCTCCGAACGGAAGATGGTTAACTAATTTTTCATCGGTATATGCTTCATCCGATGATGGGAAGACCTGGAACCGGCGATCGGAGGTAACATTTGGTCCCGACAGCCATTTTTCACAGGTCGCTTATGCTAAAAAAGATGGAATGATATATATGATAGGGACTCAGTCCGGACGGGGTGATGATGCTTATCTGGCTCGTTTTTCCGAAAAAGATATTTTGGATATGAGTAAATACGAGTATTGGAACGGTAAAAGAAAAGAATGGATAAAAGGGGATGAAAAAGCAGCAACACCTGTAATTCCCGGTCCTGTTGGAGAGGCATCTTTGATGTACCATAAAAAGTACGATAAGTGGATTATAACCTATAATTATGATTACGCTTATGATAAAGCGGCAAACCGTAAAGGACATGCAATTATGTACCGGGATGCCGATGATATTACAAAATGGGGGGAAATGAAAGTTTTGCTTTCTGATAAAGATTATAAAGGTTTGTATTGTGCGTTTATGCATCCTTTAAAAGATAAAGGGGATAAATTGTATTTTCTCATGTCATTGTGGGGACCTTATAATGTATTTCTTATGAGTGGCGATTTACATGAAAACCCATAAGGCACTTAAATGTATAAAAATTCTCATATTTAATATCAATGAAATATGTTGTCTTTAAAAAATAAATTATTGTTTTTATCTCTGTTCGTTTCTTTATCGTGTTTTTATGCTCAGGGAAAAGGGAAAAGCCCGGAAAAAAAAGTGGGAATAATTTCCGAGTTGGAACAAATGTATTTGTTAAAACAATTGCCCGCTTATCGTTCGGGGATTATTGAACAGGAGTCGAGTTACGATCGTACAGGAAAAAATGACGACGGTTTTTCGGGAAAATATTCTTATATCCGTAAAGAGGGAGATCAATTAGTACTGGCCGATTGGAAAGGACCGGGTGTTATCAATCGCATTTGGACGCCTACTCCTACGACCGATACGATTAAGTTTTACATAGATGGAGAAAAAAAACCTCGTATAAGTATCCCTTTTATCGATTTATTTTCCGGAAAAGTATATCCGTTTATAAATCCGATATGCGGTAACGAAGTCGGGGGATATTATTGTTATCTGCCTATACCTTACCAAAAATCGTGTAAGGTAGTATATACGGGTAAAAAAATGGAATTTTATCAGATACAAAGCCGTCTGCTACCTGAAAAAACTATAGTGAAGCCTTTTTCAATGATTCTCGATGACTCTGAAAATCGTGTTTTGGATAAAGTCTGTGAATATTGGCAAATACAAACTGATCCTTTACGGCAAACTGAAAAATTTGGGCCTATTGTTCGATCCGAATCGAAACAGTTTTTTATTTCTCCTGGAGAATCGGTACCTTTTTTTATCGATGATCGGGGAGGGCGTATAGTTGGGATAGAGATTGAGGCCGGTACCTCTTTTTATGGAGATAAAAAAGATATTTTGTTTCAGGCTTGTTGGGATGGCGATAACGTGATGGCTATAAATTGTCCGGTAGCCGATTATTTCGGGTATGCTTTCGGCAAACCATCTGTTAGGAGTATTTTGCTGGGAAGTTATAATGATGTAAATTATTCTTATTTGCCTATGCCTTACCGAAAGAAAGCTCAGCTGAAACTTACTTATGAAAAACGTAGTGAGGAACAACCGAAAATCGAGGTGAAGACTAAAGTATATTATTCAGATGATTCCCGTACAGAAGGAGAAGGTGCTCTATATACTATCTGGAGACGTGAAATCGATCCCGAAGAATACAAGCCTTATTTATTATCTCAAATTATGGGTAAAGGGCATCTTGTCGGTGTATTACATCAGGCTCAGGCACTGAAACCGGGAATGACCTTGTTTTTTGAAGGGGATGATATAACGGTTGCGGATAGAAAAATGAGGACTCACGGAACCGGTTCTGAAGATTTCTATAACGGGGGGTGGTATGCCTTGCTCGATCGTTGGGATAGGGGTGTTAGTTTGCCGATACACGGATCGATGGATTATTCGTTACCCATGGCTCGTACGGGAGGGTATCGATTTTTCCTTTCGGATAAGATGTCTTTCGAACAAGATTTTTTACAAACGATCGAGCACGGCCCCGAGGATAATAAATATCCGGTAGATTATACTTCTTTGACTTTTTATTATGGTGATCGGCCTGCGCCCCACTGTACAACCGATCCTGTTGAAGAGCTCCGAACAGTAAATCATCTGAAAGAACATATTTTTTATCCGCAGTTGATGAATATTACATTAGGGGGAAATACGCAAATCGAAAACAGAGGTAGATTTGTCGTTTCTGCTCAGGGGGAAGGAAGTGTACGTATTATGTTGGATGAATTGCCGGAAGGAATTTATAAAATTATGCTCACCTATTATGAAACACCCGAAGGGGGAGAATTTTCTGTATGGAATCGTCAGAAGATGATTTCTGATTGGAAAAGCGCCTATTCTCCTCAAGAAAAAGTATGTTTAAAACAATATATCGGAGAATTTAGCTTAACGAAGCATACCAATTCTGTTACGATAAAAATTCGTAATACGGATAAAGGGAAAAAATTTCATTTCGAAAACTTGTTTCTTGAAAAAATATAATACGATGAAGCGGGGCAGATAAGCCCCGCTTCATCGTATTATATTTCAGTTGTCGATGTCGGTGGTATCTTTATCTGCCATATTTTTATTTACGTCTATTTTAGCAATATAAAATCCACGGTCAGGAGTCCACTCAACACAAAATAAATCTTCGATATTATGATAACCTTTTCTTGACAGATTTTCTCTGAGCCATTTCTCTGATTTTCCAGCATTGTCTAATGATGTCATAATCAGTGAACCATTATTTACAAGAAGGTAAGATTCCGATTTAGAATTACGAGGCGATACGGTTACTTGACCATTCGTTTCAAAGCGTACATTATCGACATCTAACATCGAGAATATTCCTTTTTCACGGAGTAAAGTCCTGAATTGTTCCATTTCCAATCCATTACGTTTAAATTCCTTCATATTGATCTGTCCGTTGCGAACAATCATTACTGTATCTCCTTTAATTAGTCGTCGCATAAATTTAAATCGAAGCAGGTATCGTATACTCATATTAAAACACGTCCATACCGCTAATGAAAATACGAGTAGCCAGGCCGAAATATCCGGGCTGTAGATGACACCACCTACAAGAGCTCCTAAAACAAACGCATTTACCGAATCGAGAGGAGTAAGTTGGGCCATTTGTGTTTTCCCGGATATGCGCAGGAAGAAGAGTACCCCAATCATACCTACAACGATTTTAACGGCAATAGTGAAATAAATCATAGTGAATAAATTGAATTTTTGGACTTATAACGTTTATAAGGAGGTTTTGGTTGTTAATTATCTGGTATTTATTAAATGGTAGATGGTTGTTGTGATTGCAGAATATACTGCTAAATATATATAAATAATATATAACTTTATTAGTTAAATAATATGTGATTATTAAAATGTTTATTTTTATTGCTAAAAATAATTTTTTAAGTAATTCATAGTGCAATTGATAGGCTATTTTAATATTACCAGCAGGGGTAAAAAATGTACGATATTATATTTCAATAGTTTATTTATAATAGAATAAATATTTGTTTATAATGAGGAGTCGGATAAATCAAATTGATTATTTAAAATGTGTCTTTATCATTTTAATGGTAATTTTCCATTTGGTATATATCGGTGATAAATATCCTTATGCAAAACAGATAGTTTACACATTTCATATGCCTGCTTTTTTAGTAATATCGGGTTATTTAGTGAACGTACGTAAAAGTACAACACACTTTTTTAATACTATGTTATGGATATTTATTCCTTACACGGTTATGGAATTGGGGTATGTTTTAATGTCGGCAATACTTCCTGTTCGTGAAAGTGTAAGCGAAATAACTGTATATACTTTATTAAATAAAATCTTTATTTCTCCTTTAGGTCCATACTGGTACTTACATACACTGATCATTTGCAGTACGACTTATTATATTTTATTCCGCTTATTTTCATTTGTCAAACCGGTTTCATTGATCATTCTTTTAGGAATATGTCTATGGGGTATGGATCGGTTTATCGGTGTTTTATCTTTTGAAAATGCCATATATTTTATCATAGGAATTATATTTAGTTTGAGCGGACAGAATTTTCTCTCTTTTTTTAAACCTTCACTTTTTGCGTTGATACCGCTGGCAATCCTTTGTTATTATCCGATAAATTTAGACCGTTTTACTTTGTCTGGAATAATCATTGTTTGGTTGGTTATAAATGTTTTAATTTGGCTATACGATTATTTACCGCAAAAAATAAAGTCATCGAGTGTGTTTATCGGACGTAACACTTTAGTTATTCTACTATTTTCACCGATATTTACAATCTTATCTAAAATATTTTTGCCTTATCTCTCATTTGACAAAACCGGTATAATTTTTATGTGTATATCTTTAATTTTGGTATTCGGTGGTTGCTTTTTTATTGCATGGTGTATGGATAAAATGAATTTATCCCGTTTTTTTTGTGGTAAAACAAATATAATTCAGCTATAATAATTATTTTACCTGATATCGGATATAATACATCTTTTATGATTGTGTTAAATTTAAATGGTTGAAACTATGGAATTTCCTTTGAGATAGTAGTGTTTAAACCAGTGAATATCATTTTGTTAAAATATTAGTAGGTGATGAATTATGAGTAAAATCTCATTTATTTGACCACCAAAAATCCTCTAAAATTGTCTTTTTTGTCTATTTTTCGGACTTAGATTGGTGGTATCTTTTTAATCGAAGAGAAGAAAATTGGATAATATTTTGTGGTTTACAAATTACGTATTGATAATTAATTTATTTTGATTCCCTTTTTGGGGGTATAGTGTATTTCCAAAACTCCTCTTTATTGATTGCTCCAAGTAATATACCTAATTTCCCAACAATTAGTTTTTCATCTGGAAATGAAGCAAAATAATCATTAGCTTCGGGTTTGGCTATTAAAAAGAATCCTCCTTCTTTTAATATTTCAGGTTTAGCATGTAAAGAAGATGAACTAAAATAGTAATCATCACTTAACACGACTATCATATCAGACAAACCAAAAGTTCTGATTATTTTGTATGCATAAAAATCATCTAAATCAATAGGTTGAATTGAGTATACTTTATTATGACCTTTTAATGCATTCTCAATAAATGGTCTAATTGAATAATGTAAATCTTTTCCCATAATTACAATACTTTTTTAATAATATTTTTATCTACGAATGAGTTATACTCGGCGTTGTTTTTTGAATCGAAGAGTGTTACATGTAAATTCAATTTAAATTTAATCTTAAAATCAAATTTAAGCGCATTTACGCTATCAATCGATTTATTATCGTCTTTAGATAATAAGACGATATCAGCGTCTTTTGCCTCTTGTGGGTATAATAAAATAGAACCTATTAAGAATCCATTCTCAATATGTGATGATTTTATTTTTTTTGATAACCACCTTTGTATGTGCTTCAATCTTTTGTTGTCCTTTGCATAATTATAACACGTTCTTGTAATTATCTCTGATATATCTTTAGGAAATTGATGTTGAGTGTAATCGAAGTTAGGGTTTTTAACGTGCATATCAAACGCTTTTATATGCAAAATTAATTTATTAAAAATATCTTGATACTGATTTGGTATTAAATCTTTATTCTGCTCTATTAGGTTTTTAATAGCGTTGTTATTAGGTATGATCGAGTCTTTTTTTAGATTGTTCCAAACGGTTAAATCGGTCCTCAGTTCACCTACCTCTGTCGCATTTGAATTTGGTCCGCAATTTTTAAATATATATTCATTATCCCTTATAATAGGAAGTAGCTGCTGGCATAAAGCTCCAAAGTCATGAATATTATTTTGTTTAATTTTTTTATAAGCTGGTTCGTTAGGAGTTTCATACCTTAAAACTATATATTTGTGGACTGTATTATAAATCAATGCAATTATTATAACAGCGACACCAATTAACGAATCGTATCTCCCAATAATACCTATTTTAATTTCTCCTAAAATTATATTAACAATATCAATCCATAAAGGCGTTGTCAGCAAAGGTACTGCCGCTGTAATCAGAAGCCATGTGATTCGATTATAATATTGGGGCCGAAGTAGTTTAACTATATCGATAAAATTATTCCAATTCATAGGTTATATGCATTATCTTAATCCTTTATATTCATTTTCTTTGAAATAAGTTTCAATAGCTTTACGACTGTAAAAAATTGCTTTTTGACCGGGAATCTTAGTGTGTGAAATTTGTGATAAGTACGCATAAGGTACAACTTAGCTTTTGATTTACCCGTCTAATCAATCGTAAACATCTTTCTCTGTGATCAATCTTTGTCATTCGATACTTTACTAATTTGTCGGAGTATCGAGGTATTTATTTCTTGTTGTACTTCGGAGAGCTTTTCATGAATGACAAGTGTCGCTTTTATTAGTATTTTTGTTTTGAAAAAAGTCGCTTTCATTCATTTGATTCCGTTTGACCTCTATTTTGTTGTGAAGATACAAAAAATACGATTAATGAGTCGCATTATAAAATCTAATATCTACCTCAAAAATTACCTGCGAGGTGTTTTTGCTTTTGAATAGCAGAGATTTTTTTTGTCATTTATTTGTTTTTTGGAATTATTAAAATAGACTATTGAAAAGTTATCTTGAAGGTACTCAAGAGAGTTTTAACAGTTAGAATGTCCGTACCTGCTAAAATTCGAAGCGACCCATTTCCTTTCTACCTTAATCTGTATATAAATCGTTGTTCCATAGGTCGTTAATTGCAAAATTTATGATATTCTTCTATTTGTCTGTCAAAATACAGTTTGTTTAGATTACCTTCTTACCACACATATTTAACACAGTACACGGCTTTTTGCAAATCGAAGGTGTCATTTCCCGAAAGCATATCTTCCAATACGGTCTATAGTAAGTTTCGTTCGATTTTGCATTAGCAATTACTATAAAAAAGATCAGAAAACAAATTTGGATTCTTTTTCTATTGACGGATAAAACATTATTATCATTTGTCCCTATCGTCCTATATATAGTGATTTCCATTTTTATCATTTATTAGAGCCTCTATGTGACCCCATATCCAGAAGCTCCATCTTTTGCAATTAATATAGCCCACATGTCTGCCATCGGGATCAATGAACTTAATGGGATTATTCAAGCAATATACGCACGGCGAAATGGAATAATATTTCTCGCAATGCGGGCCGGGCTGCATCGCCACAATTTCGGGAGACCAATGGGGAGATCAACTTTACTTACGTGGATGAATAATGGAGTGACAAGAATTAGTATTCTGCCGATATATTATAATTAAGGTATAGAACAAAAACGGTGCAGCTCACAGTATGCGTATTGCACTGTGGGTTGCACCGTTGGTCTCTCAATCGGTATCAATCGGGAGACTATGCAAAAGTTATTTGGGTATTTCGTCAAGGCATGAGCATGGCGATTTGTTGGAAAAGACTATTTGCAGACAGGAATATAATTAAGAGGGTGGCTTGTTGGAAAACGCAATGTATCAGAATGCGTCACAGCGTGTTATTGGATTGGTTTCTCCGTTGAGATCCAAAAGAAAAATCCCTTGAAAATCAATTATTTTCAAGGGATTTGAATTGTTTTGGCGGTGCGGACGGAAGATGAACCTAAGTTTTAATCTTCACTGAACCAATATTTTAATAAGCTCGAAATTCTTTCTCCCACTAATAAACCCACGTGTGCAATACTTTGGCTTGCTCGGTGTTGCGATAGTTGTTTGAGTTGGTACAGATATAGTAATATTTAGAATGTATTTCTGTTTTTTAGGCAAACTAATCTTCAATAAGTTGTTCAGTTTCCTTTAACTTATTCTTGGTGATGTCTGCACACATTCTTAATATGCTTTCATTATCTTTCTTAATTTGCTGTTTTTGATGTTCACCAAGGGAATTATCTTCATCTACGCTAATATTAGACTGTTTAATTATACATTCAACAGCTTTATCTACTGTTGTAGATTTTATTTGAGATTTATATCCCATTACGTTAATAATAACAACATTTAAAAATTCAGCGCATTCAGGAATGCGAATGAAAACTTTTAAACAATTTACCATGTTTTGCGATTGTATATCTTTATTTTTAGACAGAATATCTATAAATAAATCTACTATGGTAACATTTTTATTTTCCATTTTATTACTATTATATGATATTTACTTATTGGACAAACCTAACCTTTGAGCAAAATTTACAGCCTCAATCGAATTATTAGCTTTTAGCTTTTGCAATATATTTTGTCTATGAGTATTCACCGTATTGATGCTAACTTTCAAAGTATTTGCTATCTCCTTACTTAACAAACCTTGCTTCATCAACCGCAAAACCTCCAACTCTCTATTTGTTAAAGGTTCATCCAATGTATCAGATAAATCTATAAAAATCTGCTCTCCCGTTTTTAAATTGTATAAATGACTTTTAATAATTTCTGATTCATGTCTTGCATCAACATCAATAACCGACAGCATAAGCCAAATATTGCCTGATTTATCCAACTCAATGACCTGTTCCTGCTCTATTATACGGATATATTCACCTCGTAGATTCCTTACCCGCATTTCATGAATGGCTTTATAGTTCATTTTTTCTTCATTGAAGAACGAACTTAATATCGAATAGATTTTCTTTCTTACAAGTAATCCGTAGTATATATCATCCGGATGTATAACCTCTACTACCGGCTGATGCCCGTCTATAAACAATCTATGGGAATCAAGCCCATATAATTCAGGAATGTTATCAGAAACAAATACAAATTTTTTAGTATAGCAATCAAACGCCAACACAATACTGTGCGTAACTTCCGAGAGTTTTTTCCAGTCCTTTTTCCTTTCTTCGAGAATGGAATAGTCTACCTCATCAAGTAGTATGTTTAATGTCGGGAGTAAGTTTATTATTTGCTTCTCAATTTCCTCAATTATCATATTTTAAAAATATCTGATTATTAGACATTTGCACGTTCTCTCATTATAAATGACTATTGCCTTTAGAGTCTATTGCTTCTATCTTTGCACAAAGATAATGAAATCAGTATAAGTATAAGATAAATAGATGTTTAATATTTTAATTCATGTAGTATGATAAAGAAAATTTGTTTAATGACACGTAGCGGAAAAGAGGTTGTAGGAGGTCGAGTAGTTGTTACTTCTGAGTTTGAAGCTAACAGGGAAAGTATTTGGTGTAAAATTCAGGATATTGATACCTTAAGAAAAATTTGCAAGCCAAAAGCCAGTTTTATATCTTATGATAATATTTCTCCTACTTGGAAAGAAGGGAAAAAATTTTGCTTTAAAATGTTCCTACATGGATTTATTCCTGTAGGAAAACATACAATAAACGTAATCAAAATGGATAAAAGTACAGGAGAGATAGTAACAAATGAGTATAATAAAAAAGTAACTATATGGAATCATTATATCAAAATGGAAGAAATTTCTCCTAATGTAACAAGATATACAGATATGGTCGATTTATATGCAGGTGGTTTAACAGCTCTTGTCGCTTGGTGGACGCTTAAATTTTATAAACATAGGCAGAAAAAATGGCAGAAGATAGCAAAAAACTTATAAAACAATTACACTTTGTCTTCTAAGAAAGATTATGCCAAAATGGGATTTAACAGAAAAACAAATATATAAATTGCTAAAGCATCCTTGCCAAAAGGAAAAATCTGTGATAGAAGAAATAACTTCTGCATATCTTGAATTTGTTGAAGATTTATTCGATTATCTCAATAAAGAGCATGATAATAAAATACTTATCAGGCAATTAAATATGAGTTATATAGATTTCGGAACAATAAAAGCATTAGAAGAAACTTCTCCTACTGAAAATAATAAACTGAAAATTATATATCTTGATAAACTCTTTTCTTTGATAAATATGGAAGAAGAACTAATCTATCGCCAAATGGAATATCCAAAATTTTTCATCAATATAGAATCTGATTGGAAATCTCCATTCTACTTAAACAATGAGGTTATTAAAATCGTAGATATAATGGAATTGGTTTGTGTTATTTTTTATATCAGAGATGGAATAGTTCGGATTGATAACAAAGACATCTTTTTAAGTGATGTTGCCCGGATTTTTGAAAAGATGTTCAACATTAATTTTAGAGATATATACAAAAAAGAAATTGCGGTTATCAAAAGAAAACCTACTAAAATAACAGAATTTTTAGATAGCTTGAAAGTCGCTATTATAAAAAAGAGCAGAGATAATGGTTATAACCATTTGTAAAAATGATTTTTCTTGTTATATTGATATTCAACGTGCTACGAATTATTTATGGGGGATTAGGTGTACCATTCCCCCATTTTCTTTGCTTCCCTTTTCCGAACTTTGCTTCATCAATTGATTGGTAATCATTTATGTATAACCTGAAAAATGAAGTAATATGTATGTAGATAATTACGATTTCAAAGACTGGATGCTAAAGCTACTTGATAAACTGGAAGAAGTAGGTAAAGATGTAAAGAGTTTGCAAACCAATCCCGAAGTAATGCCCGGTGATAAGCTACTGGATAATCAAGACTTATGTCTGTTGTTCAAAGTCAGCACCCGGACATTACAGAGATTGAGAAGCAAGAAACTGCTGCCCTTTATGATGATTAGCGGAAAAGCCTATTACCGGGCTTCCGATGTACGAGAGTTCATAAAGGAACGGTTCGATGTGGGCACGCTTCAAAAGTTCGAAAAAGAACATGGAGCAAATAAGTAAGGCTGAAAAACATCCCGGATCTGTACACGTGGCAGTTCCGGGATGTTTTTTCTTTTGGGCAAGTTTTTGTTGTTCTTCCGCCGATATTTACTTTCTATTTAAAATAAAAGTCTTATTGCCTTTGCTTAGAATAATGAGCTTCAAGGTTATGCAATTGCTGTATAAATAGATTAGTCTGCTTACTGTTTTCTACCTTATCGTATAAACTAACCATTATATATTCTTGCAATAAATCCTTGTTTGTTATGCAGTGACTGAAATCATATACTTTTGTATCGGGATCTAACTTTGTTGTATCTTGAACATTAATATGGTCGGGAATATATCCGTATACATTGGTATAATATGTGGTTTTATTCCATTTCCATGTATAAGTACGAGATCCTCCAAAACTATCAGAATTATATGTTTTAATAAAATATAAAATTCGTAGCTTTTTATATAAATATGATGCAAAAATGATAAATCCAACGACTAAAACTATTATCCACAATGATATTCTATAGTTTAGATATGAAGATGGAATACTAAAAAGTATTTCCAAAATTCCTATTAGAGACAAGATTCCTCCAATAATCGGATTTGTAAAAAATAGTATCAACTTTTTCATATGCTCAATTTTTTGTTTTCACTTGTATACTTAGATTTAAACCAGTTTTTTGCTATCCAAAAATTAGTGAGAGAAAGCTGATTCGCTTTGCGCTTTTGTTCTTCCTCAACTATATAACCTTTTTTTCAAAAAAGGACGAGCGGTTAAACTCACTTCAGATGTGATCCGCATAATCCCAACAGTGTTTGCATATCGTTCTATTTCTTCTAAAAGTATCGTAGCAATACCTTCACCCTGAAAATCTTTATGAATAAACATAGAGTGTAAATAACCTTGAAGAGTGATAGATGAAAAACCTACGATTTCTGACCGTTGATTAATAGCTACAATAAAATAGTGAGTTTTTATCATATCTTCTATTTCAGAGAGATTATCTCCGCACGTTGCCCAGTCTTCAACTTTCTCTTGTGAATAATTGCGCCTGTTTATTGCAAGAACAGTATTTTGAAATAAGTTTTTTAGCTCAATGACATCCGATTGCTGAGCTACTCTGATTATAAAATCTGCTTTCATATTCTGTTTTATATAAAGTATATTTTTTTATGGGGAAATTACCTATTTTTTTATTATTCGTTTAGTAATGTAGTATAATTTAATTTACATGCTAATCCTTTTCTTAAATAATCCCTTTAGGTAGTTCTTTAAATCTATTAGTTTTATGTTATGTTTTAACTCTATTTTCATTGCACTTAGACAAAATAATATTACAAAACTATTAATATCAATATCTTTCAGGTCGAAAATAAAATTACCAAGCAATTTGATATGTAGAAAATCAAGTATACCTCTTTTCCATACTAAAATACCTAAATACGAGCAAATTACAACAGCTGTGAAAAGTATATTGATACATCAAGAATCTTGTTACGAGAATCAAAGCTTTTGAAGAAATTATATCCTATAAATTGAATAAGACAAACTATAGATAATATCATGACGAGAAACTACGCATACGGTACAGTCTGTTATAAACACGTTAAATTTTAAAGGTTAAAACTACGAAGTTACCCAGAATAGAATAGTGTGTAAAGTATTGTAATTCAGTGAATTGTATACCTAAAAGGTGACAAAAATTCGACGACAAAAAATGTCACCTATCGGGACACCGGATACCCCCTAAAACTGCCTTATTTTGCCTGTTTGCTTAAAAACAGAAAACCCTGAAAGTCATTAACTTTCAGGGTTTTGCATCTTTTTTCTTAAGGTTTTGGCGGTGCGGACGGGACTCGAACCCGCGACCCCATGCGTGACAGGCATGTATTCTAACCAGCTGAACTACCGCACCATTTCTGAATAGCGGTTGCAAAGGTAATTGTTTTTTTGATTCCGGCAAGAGTTATCTTAGAATTTTAAAGTAATGCGCATCGATAATAAGAATTCCCAGTACCTAAACTAATTGGGTGTGAACGAAAAACAGGGCGAAAAGAGTAAAATATAAAAAATGTAAAATTATGTACCCGGTGTATTTTTGCGAAAAAAATAAAAATTACGTTCATCCGGATATATATTTAATGAAGCAGTTTTTGGCCTTCGGTTATTTTTTTTATTTTTGTCTCTCTTATTTTAAAAAGGCATTATGCTGAATATATTGATCATATTACTTAATTTGTTTACGGTTTTACCACGGGAAACCGTAATTATTACCCATAACCCGGTTACAATAGAGCAACCTCTTAAAATACCTTTATTATTAAGTGGTAATTTTGGAGAATTGCGTAATAATCATTTTCATTCGGGACTCGATTTTAAAACGCAAGGAAGAACCGGACTACCTGTTTATTGTGCCGACGACGGATATGTTTCGAGAATAAGCGTATCGCCTTATGGATATGGTTATGCATTGTATGTAGACCATCCGAGCGGTATTACGACTGTTTACGGGCATCTCTCTCGGTTTGCTCCGTTTATTGCCGGGATTGTGGAACGTAAGCAATATGAAGCTGAAAGTTTTACGGTAAATCTTTATTTTAAGAAAGATGAAATAAAGGTACACCGGGGACAAATAATTGCATATAGTGGTAATACGGGTAGTTCAGGCGGTCCTCATTTGCATTTTGAAATGCGTGAAACACAATCGGAATTTCCTATAAATCCTGCATTATATTTTAAAGATAAGTTGACGGATACTCGTGCGCCCGAGGTGCGATTGGTATCTGTTTTTCCGGTACCGGGGGAAGGGGTCGTTGCCGGTAAAGGTCGTCGTTTCGACCTAAAACCTGTAACTCAAGGAGGAACGTCTTATACAACGTCGATCGAACCGTCGGTATGGGGGAATATTTATTTCGGAGTGAAAGCTTATGATCGTATGAATAATACGGGAAATATTTATGGAATATATTCGTTGCGTGTATGGGTAGATGAAAAACCTGTTTTTTCTTTTTTTATCGATCGTTTTTCTTTTGATGTAACTCGCTCGGTAAACTCATTGATCGATTATGCCGATTGGCGTAAAAATCGTTCGTTTGTTATGCGTTGTCTGGTAGATCCGGGAAATCCCCTTCCTATTTATTCGGGAGTCGTTAACGGGGGAGTCGTTACAATCGATGAGGAACGGGACTATCATATCCGATATCAACTTTCAGATATTTTCGGTAATACGAGTAATGTTTCATTTACGGTAAAAGGGAGAAAACAACCGATTCCTTCGTTAATTCCTAAACAAGGTGAACGGCTATTCAGATATGATACCGAGTATTTTGTGAAACGGGATGGCTTGGAATGGACATTGCCGAAAGGAACGTTATTCGAAAATTTTATATTCGGGTATTCTTGTGTAAGCAGTCCTGCATATGTATCGGCTATACATAACATCGGTGATGAGTATATTCCTTTGAAGGGATATACGACACTCCGCATTAGAGTCGATAAAGATACTATTGCCGATAAGAGACAGTACTATATGGTGCGAATTACCGGTGCGGGGCAAGAAACTTCGTGCGGAGGGAAATACGAAAACGGTTATCTTACGGCAAAGGTTCGCGATATGGGACGTTATGCAATTAAAATCGATACCGAGGCTCCTGTTTTACTCCCTTTAAAGGAAGCAACGTGGGGAAAAACGGGATTGATTCGTATACGTATAAAAGAACAGGGGAGCGGTTTGTCTTCTTTCAGGGGAGAAATCGATGGAAAATTTATTTTATTCTCTATGGACGGAAAAACAAATATTGCAGAATGCCGTCTTTCAACAAAACATGTTGTGAAAGGGAAAATGCATAAAGTCATATTTTTTGCGACCGATGGTTGCGGTAATACCCGTAAATACGAAACGAAATTTTATTGGTAAATATATAGAAACTAAAACTAAATAACACACGATGAAAAAATTATCATTTTTGTTGACGGCATCGCTGATTTTCAGTTTTGCACAAGTAGAAGCCTGTACCAGTTTGCTGGCGGGCCGTAATGCGACGACCGACGGTTCTACCTTTATAACTTATTCGGCCGATTCTCATACTTTATACGGAGCTTTACCATATTTCCCTGCGGCGACTTATCCGAAAGGGACCTTACTGGATATCACCGATTGGGATACCGGTAAGCCGTTGGGCAGTATTGCTCAGGTAGAACGTACTTATGCTGTGATAGGACATATGAACGAATATCAAGTATCGGTAACAGAGTCGACTTGGGGCGGCCGTCCGGAATTACAGGATACTACAGGTGTTGTCGATTATGGAAGCCTTATGTATATTGCTTTACAGCGTTCCCGTACAGCCAGAGAAGCGATAAAGGTAATGACCGATTTGGTGAAGAAATACGGCTATAACAGTACGGGAGAATCTTTTTCGATTGCCGACCCCAACGAAGTGTGGATAATGGAAATGATAGGGAAAGGACCTCATAATAAGGGGGCGGTATGGGTAGCCGTACGTATTCCTGACGATTGTATTTCGGCCCACGCTAATCATTCACGTATACATACCTTCCCGTTGGATGATAAGGAGAACTGCATGTATTCACCCGACGTTATTTCTTTTGCTCGAGAAAAGGGTTATTTCAACGGTTTAAATAAAGATTTTAGTTTTTCGAATGCATATGCCCCCGCCGATTTCGGTGCATTGCGTGCCTGTGAAGCTCGTGTTTGGTCTTTTTTCCGTAAGTATAATAAGAACATGGACAGTTATTTGTCTTATATAAAAGGTGAATCGAAGACGCCGATACCTTTGTATATAAAGCCCGATAGAAAGTTATCGGTACAGGATATGAAAAACGGTATGCGCGATCATTTCGAAGGGACTCCGTTTGATATGACACAGGATATTGGAGCCGGTCCTTTTAAAAGTCCGTATCGTTTTCGTCCGATGACGTTTAAAGTCGATGGTCAGGAATATGTTATGGAACGGGCTATCGCTACCCAACAAACCGGTTTTACTCTTGTCGCTCAAATGAGATCGTGGTTGCCTGATGCGATCGGAGGAGTACTTTGGTTTGGAGTGGATGATGCAAATACTTGTATATATGTGCCTATCTATTGTTGTACGACTGAGGTTCCCGAATGTTTTAGCCCCGATAACGGCAGCCTTTTGAAATTATCCTGGACTTCTGCATTTTGGGTACACAACTGGGTCGCTAATATGGCTTATGACCGATATAATTTGATGATAGAAGATATAAGGCCTGTACAGGAACAGATCGAAACGGACTTTAATACCATGCAACCTATAATCGATAAAGCGGCGACAGAAATGTATAAAAATGATAAAACGGCTGCTATACGTTTTCTTACGGCATATAGTGTCGCACAGGCTCAACAAACGACAGCCCGCTGGAAAGATTTAGGTGAATATCTGCTTGTAAAGTATCTCGACGGTAATCGAAAAAAAGAGAAAGATGGAAAATTTATGTTGAATCCTTATGGAAAACCCGAATCTCCTGATTTCCCCGGTTATTCCGAAGAATATTATAGGGCAGTGGCAAAAGATGCCGGCGATCGTCTGAAAGTTACGTTCTAAAATATGACTTTTATATTCGGAATTGATAAAATTTTTACGTAAGTTTGTATAATTACAGTAAGTAATTAATCTATAACTTTATAATGATATGGAAAACGAAACCCTTTTGAAAGAAGTGACTGCGAAGGCACAAACCTGGTTAGGCGATGGTTATGATGAAAAGACCAGAGCCGAAGTACGCAGAATGCTCGAGAATGAAGATAAAACTGAATTAATAGAATCGTTTTACAAAGATTTGGAATTCGGTACCGGAGGTTTGCGTGGTATTATGGGAGCCGGAAGTAATCGTATGAATATATATACGGTTGGTGCTGCGACTCAAGGGTTATCTAATTATTTGAAAAAAGAGTTTGCCGATTTGCCTCAGATAAAGGTCGTTGTGGGTCATGATTGCCGTAACAACAGTCGTTTGTTTGCAGAAATTTCGGCCGATATATTTTCTGCAAATGGAATTAAAGTTTATTTGTTCGAATCTTTACGCCCTACTCCTGAAATGTCGTTTGCTATTCGTGAATTAGGTTGTCAGAGTGGTATCATCATTACAGCATCTCATAATCCGAAAGAATATAACGGTTATAAAGCATATTGGAATGATGGGGCTCAAATGATTTCCCCGCACGATAAAAATACAATTGCCGAAGTGAATAAAATACGTTCGGCTAAAGACATTAAGTTTAAAGGGAATCCCGAGTTGATAGAAATAATCGGGGAAGAAATGGATAAATTGTTTATCGAACGCATTAAAACTCTTTCGTTAAGTCCGGAAGCTATCGAACGGAATAAAGATTTGAAGATTGTTTATACTCCCATACATGGGACTGGTGTAAAATTGGTTCCCATGTCATTGCATGCTTTCGGATTTACTAATGTTATACATGTCCCAGAGCAAGATGTGGTAAGTGGTGATTTCCCTACTGTTGTATCACCGAATCCCGAAGAACCTGCAGCTCTCGATTTAGCGATTAAGAAAGGAATAGAGGTGGATGCGGATATCGTTATGGCATCAGATCCCGACGCCGACCGTATCGGTATCGCTATTAAAAACGATAAGGGAGAGTTTATTCTTGTAAACGGAAATCAGATATGTATGATATTCCTTAATTATCTGATTACCCGTTATAAAGAATTAGGATTGCTTACAGGTAATGAGTTTATCGTTAAAACGATTGTAACGACTGAACTTATAAAGGACATTGCCGAAGCGAATAATGTACCTTATTACGATTGTTATACCGGATTTAAATGGATTGCTGCCGTAATTCGTGAAAATGAAGGAAAGAAAAAATATATCGGTGGGGGAGAAGAAAGTTACGGTTTCTTGGTAGAGGATTTCGTACGTGATAAGGATTCGGTTTCAGCGATTTCTATCATGGCCGAGATTGCAGCATGGGCAAAAGATAACGGCAAAACGATGTACGAAATGTTGCAGGATATATACCTGAAATACGGATATTCTAAGCAACAGGGTATTTCGGTTGTACGTAAAGGAAAATCGGGAGCTGAAGAGATCGAAGCCATGATGAAAAATTATCGGGAACATCCGATGAGTGAAATTGCAGGATCTAAAGTAGTACTTATTAAAGATTATGTTTCTCTTGTTGCCAACGATTTGGTGGAAAATGAAAAATATACTCTCGATATGCCTACTACATCTAATGTTCTTCAGTATTTTACCGAAGATGGTACGAAAGTATCGATCAGGCCTTCGGGTACCGAACCGAAGATTAAATTCTATATTGAGGTAAGAGGTGAGCTCAAGTCGAGAGATGATTATGATAGAGCAAATGCCGAAGCCGATAAGAAGATCGAGGCGGTAAAGGCTTCCTTGGGAATCTGACAGAAGTATAAGTTTCTATAAAAAAAGGTGTTGTGGTAACCCTCAACACCTTTTTTATAGTCACATGTTTTTGTTTTATACAAAAAGAAAAAGACGGAAACTCCGTCTTTTTCTTTATAATATTTATTGATAATTTTTATTCGATGGCGGCTTGTGCTGCTGCTACGCGTGCGATGGGAACGCGATAGGGACTGCAACTTACATAGTCCATACCCAAAGATGCGCAGAACTTAACCGATGAGGGTTCTCCGCCGTGTTCCCCACAGATGCCGACTTTTAGTTCGGGTTTGGTCGAACGGCCTTTTTCGGTTCCCATACGAACAAGTTGCCCTACACCCTGTTGATCGAGGATAGCAAATGGATCATTTTTAAGGATACCCTTTTCTTGATATATCTTTAGGAATTTACCTGCATCGTCGCGTGAGTAGCCGAAAGTCATTTGTGTAAGGTCATTTGTTCCGAATGAGAAGAAATCGGCGACTGTGGCGATTTGGTCGGCAGTAACAGCAGCTCTCGGAACTTCGATCATCGTACCTACTTTGTATTCGATAGAGTCGTTTCGTTCTGCAAATACCTGTTTTGCAACATTGTGAATGATCTCTGCCTGCATCTTCAGTTCTTCTACCACCCCTACCAGAGGAACCATAATTTCAGGTGTAACTTTAGCCCCTCGTGCTTTGGCGTTGAGAGCAGCTTCTATAATAGCTCTGGCCTGCATTTCAGTGATTTCGGGATAGGTACATCCCAAGCGGCAACCTCGATGTCCTAACATTGGATTAAACTCCTCCAATGCATCGCAGGCAAGTTTTACTTCTTCTATGGTCATTCCCATTTCTTCAGCCAGTTCTTTTTGTGTAGCTAACTGATGAGGGACGAATTCGTGTAAGGGAGGGTCGAGAAGGCGGATTGTGACACCGAGTCCATCCATTACCATAAATAATTCTTCAAAGTCTTGACGTTGCATCGGGAGTAATTTTTTCAATGCTTCACGACGACCTTCTTCGTCTTTTGAAAGAATCATTTCGCGCATGGCTTTAATTCGATCACCTTCGAAGAACATATGTTCCGTACGGCAGAGGCCAATACCTTTTGCACCAAATTTCCGGGCAACCATCGCATCACGGGGAGTGTCGGCATTGGTACGAACATACATTTTTGAATATTTCTCAGAAAGATCCATAATACTGGCGAAGTCTCCGCTCATTTCAGCATCTACGGTATTTACCTGGCCGTCATATACTTCACCGGTCGATCCGTTTAGAGAAATCCAGTCTCCTTCTTTATAAACTTTACCGCTCATTTCCAAAGTGCGGGCTTTGTAATCGACTTTTATTTCACCGGCACCCGATACACAGCATTTTCCCATACCGCGGGCAACGACTGCAGCATGCGAAGTCATACCACCACGTGCGGTAAGGATTCCTTGCGCCACATTCATTCCTCTTAAATCTTCGGGAGAAGTTTCTATACGTACCAAAATGACTTTTTTCCGTTTTTCAGCCCAAACTTCGGCATCGTCTGCAAAAAATATGATTTGTCCTGTAGCAGCACCGGGAGAGGCAGGTAGCCCCTTTGCCATAACTTTCGCATTTTTCAATACAGCTTTATCGAATACGGGATGCAGCAACTCGTCGAGTTTTTGCGGTTCCATCCGTTTCAAAACGGTTTTTTCATCGATAATTCCGTCTTTTAGCATATCCATGGCGATTTTTACCATGGCAGCACCGGTACGTTTTCCGTTACGTGTTTGCAGTAACCATAATTTGCCGTCTTGAATAGTAAATTCAAGGTCCTGCATATCTTTAAAATAATCTTCGAGCTTCTGTTGAGTTTCGATGAGGTCTTTAGCGCATTTGGGCATTGCTTCTTCGAGAGAAGGATATTTAGAAGCACGAACGCTTTCTTCTATGCCCTGTAATGTTGCCCAACGGCGAGAACCTTCGAGGGTAATTTGTTGAGGAGTACGGATACCGGCTACAACATCTTCTCCCTGTGCGTTGATTAGGTATTCTCCGTTGAAAATATCTTCTCCGGTTGCAGCATCGCGAGTGAAAGCAACACCGGTTGCCGATGTTTCTCCCATATTCCCGAATACCATGGCTTGTACATTTACAGCCGTACCCCATTCTTCAGGAATCTGGTTCATGCGGCGATAGTAAATAGCGCGTTCGTTCATCCAGCTATCGAATACGGCGCATATTGCTCCCCAAAGTTGTTCCCAAGGATCGTCGGGAAAATCTTTCCCGGTACGTTCTTTGACTGCAGCTTTAAAACGTTTTACTAAAAGTTTCAGATCGTCTACTGAGAGTTCGGTATCGAGTTTAACTCCTTTTTGCTCTTTTACTTCTTCCATGACCTCTTCGAAGGGATCGATGTCTTCTTTAGTTTTGGGTTTCATTCCCAAAACTACATCGCCATACATCTGAACAAAACGGCGGTAAGAATCCCATGCAAAACGGGGATTCCCTGATTTTTTGGCGATACCTTCTACTGCTTCATCAGTCATTCCTAAATTTAATACAGTATCCATCATGCCCGGCATCGAAACCCGAGCACCCGAGCGTACAGAAACCAATAACGGATTTTGAGCGTCTCCGAATTTGGTTCCCATCAATTTTTCAACATGTTCGATTGCGCTCTCTACTTCATCTTTTAATAAAGCGACAACTGCATCTTTACCCAATTTGTTATATTCTGTACAAACTTCAGTGGTAATTGTAAAACCGGGAGGTACGGGAACTCCGATGAGATTCATTTCCGCCAAGTTAGCACCTTTACCTCCTAACAGATTTTTCATGTCGGAACGGCCTTCTGCTTTTCCGTTCCCAAAAGTATAAACTCTTTTCATTTTAAAAAAATTATGTTTTTCAGGGTGAAAACATTATCTTCCGGTCATTGCCAGAAAATGACATTTATGTAATAATTCGCAAAAATATGCTTTATGGTTGAACTTGCAAGTATTCTCGCGAATATTTTGCATGTCGATATTTTTTTCTCCGAGGCCTAAGGGTAGTTTAAGAAATATGTTTAACTTTGAACGAATTTGTTTTTATTTTAAAAGTATTGTTTTGGCACGAAAAAAGAAAGAACTACCGGTTGTCGAACAGGTAGAAATAACTGATGTAGCAGCAGAAGGTAAAGCCATAGCTCGTATCGATGAACTGGTCGTATTTGTCCCATTTGTAGCGCCGGGAGATATAGTTGATTTGCAACTGTACCGTAAAAAACATAAATATGCAGAAGGACGAGTGCTGAGAATTCATAAGTATTCAGAAGATCGTGTCGAGCCGTTTTGCTCTCATTTCAGTGTTTGTGGAGGATGCAAATGGCAGCATCTACCTTATGAAAAGCAATTATTTTATAAGCAGAAACAAGTAACCGATAATCTTATCCGTATCGGTAAAATACCTTTACCTGAAATATCGCCTATCAAAGCATCAACTAAAACACGGTTTTACCGGAATAAACTCGAATTTACATTTTCTAATAAATCATGGCTTACCCATGAAGAAATGCAGTCTCGGGATACATTTGAGTGTCGCAATGCGTTGGGTTTTCATATTCCGGGCATGTTCGATAAAGTACTCGACATAAAAAAATGTTGGTTACAGGATGAAATTTCTAATGATATACGACTTTCGATAAGACGTTTTTCTCTCGAAAATGATTATCCTTTTTTTGATTTAAGAGAACAAACAGGTTTAATGCGTAACATTATCATACGTACTTCATCTACAGGTGAGATCATGCTTATTGTTGTTTTTTATGAAAATGACCATGAGAAAATAAATGCATTGATGTCGCATTTAGCTGGAGAATTTCCTCAGATTACTTCTTTATTATATATCGTAAATCAAAAGGCTAACGATACGATTACCGATCAGACCGTACATGTATTCCGAGGCAGAGACCATATATTCGAATCGATGGAAGGGTTAAGGTTTAAGATCGGTCCTAAGTCATTTTATCAAACCAATTCGGAACAGGCGTATGAGTTATATAAAGTTGCCCGTGATTTTGCCGGTTTAACGGGAAATGAACTGGTATATGATCTTTATACGGGTACTGGTACGATTGCAAATTTTGTTTCAGGTAATGCCCGAAAAGTAATAGGAATCGAGTATGTTCCTGAAGCAATCGAGGATGCTAAGGAAAATTCGGCAATTAACGGGATCGATAATACTTTATTTTTTGCTGGAGATATGAAAGATATTCTTACTCAGAAATTTATTAATGAATATGGTCGTCCTGATGTAATTATAACCGATCCTCCTCGCGCCGGTATGCATGACGATGTGATAAAGACCATACTTTTTGCTTCACCCGATCGCATCGTATATGTAAGTTGTAATCCGGCTACACAGGCTCGTGATTTGTCGTTACTCGATGAAAAATATAAGGTTATGAAGGTGCAACCTGTAGATATGTTTCCTCATACTCACCATGTAGAGAATGTGGTTTTGTTAGGGAAAAAAAATTAGCATAATGTGCATTATCCCATACGGATAATGCTTTTTTATTTTATATAGGAATAAAGTTTCCTATTATATTCAGATATCAAAAGCAAATAACGTAAATATGAAAAAACAAGAAAATCTGAGGAATTCGGTGGCTGTCCGTTGGTCTGCTTTAGGGATTGTTTCCTTTACGATGATGGCTGCCTACTTTGTTAATGACATTATGGCTCCGTTGAAGTCGATGCTCGAAGCGAATTTGGGTTGGACCAGTATCGATTTTGGTTTTTTTACCGGGGCATATAGTTTCCTGAATGTATTTTTATTAATGCTTATATGGGGCGGACTTATGCTCGATAAATTCGGGATACGTCTTACCGGAAAGCTTGCGACTATACTTATGGTTGTGGGTGTTAGTTTGCAATATTACGGAATGACAGCCCATTTTTCCGAAGGTGCAATGATAATAGGGCATAAAGCCGGGGTATTTATAGCTGCCGCCGGATATTCTATCTTCGGGGTAGGGGCGGAAGTAGCCGGTATTACTGTTACTAAAATTATTGCAAAATGGTTTCGGGGAAAAGAGTTAGGTACTGCAATGGGGATACAGGTTGCTTTAGCCCGTATCGGTTCTCAAGCTGCTTATTCGGTTGCTATTCCTGTCGCAAAACATTTTTCGGTATCTACACCTGTTGTAATCGGGGGTGGATTGCTTATGGTGGGTATGCTGGCATTTTTTATTTATTCTGTAATGGATAAAAGACTCGACAGGCAGGATGATTATGAAGAAGAAAAAGAAGAGAGCCAGTTTAGTTTTAAAGATGTAAAAGAGATTCTTGTTAACCCGGGGTTTTGGCTGATTGCCTTATTGTGCGTATTGTTCTATTCATGTGTATTCCCGTTCCAGAAATTTGCGTCCGAACTTATGACTAATAAATATGGTATTAGCGACGATCTTGCCGGTACTTTTGTCGGTTTACCGGCTTTAGGGGCTCTTATCCTGACTCCGGTTTTCGGGAATGTTCTCGATCGGAAAGGTAAAGGTGCCAGTATTATGATGTTGGGAGCAGCCATGCTGATATTCGTACATTTCTTATATTCTCTACCGTGGGTAACCCATTGGTTTGTGGCTATTTTCCTTATGTTGGTTCTGGGAATCGCTTTTTCTTTGGTACCTTCTGCTATGTGGCCGAGTGTCGCTAAAATATTTCCTACACGTCAGTTGGGTACAGCTTATGCGTTGATTTTTTTTATTCAGAATATAGGATTGTGGGGAGTACCTAATCTTATCGGCTGGATACTTGATAAATATTGTGTTATAGGACATACCGGTGAAAATAATTTATATGATTATACGGTACCGATGGTCGTATTTACCGGTTTTGCCACGTTATCGTTAATTGTGGCTTATTTATTGAAAGTTGCCGATAAACGTTATGGCTACGGTCTTGAAAAACCGAATATAGTAAAAGTATAATTGAGAAATATATTCATGGAAAACGGGGTTCGATACCGATAGAGTACGAACCCCGTTTTTATTTGTTTTTAAAATATCTGTTTTTAGAAATATAAACCGAATCCAATTTTAAATCCGTATTCGTTAAGTCTGTCGGCAAAACTATGTTTCCAGTAGAGTGCTGGTTCTATTGAGAAATTACGCGTAATAAAAATCGCATATCCCAAATCAGCAGCAAAAAATACGTAATTGTTTTTTCGGGTATAAGATGCGTCATAATCGCGATACCATTTTCTTTCATAGCCGAATTCTCCTCCTAAAAAAAGTCGCGAAAGAATGTAGTATTTCATTCCGGCGCTAAATTGTAAGTTATTATTTTTATAAGAATCTTGCTTATCGACCTGAAATCCTATACCTATATTCAGAAGCAGGTTATCATATACAAAAGAACCGCCGTTAAAGGCCAGCCCCATTTTAAATTTGTTGTTTTTCCCGTGGCCGTTATCGGATCCCCCGACATTGAATGCTGTTATTTGAGGGTCGAATTTCCATCGTCCACGTTCAGTTTGGGGCAATTGGGCCATTATGTACGACGATAGGGCAAGAAACATCAGAATAAATATGTGTTTTTTCATACCTTTTATTGTTTAGATAATTCTTAACTCGATTTATTTGTCCTTATCTTTTTCATTGTCGGAGTAATGTGCGTAATTTTTTATTTCTTCTTGATGTTTTTTACGCAATTTTGATTTTTTAATAAGTACGTACCGTAAAATAAAAATGATAACCAGCGTACCGAAAAGAATTCCGGCATACTCGAGATACCGGCCTTGTCCGATAAAATTAGGCCATCCGATATAGGCCATAACTGCCAGATAAACGAGTAGGCATCCTGTAATGATATTCGCTTTTTTCATAATTATATTATATTTGTTCGGTTTATATCAGAGATATTAGGTACCGGAATAGAGTCTGATTTTAGTTTTTTATAAATCTGTATGCAGGCCCACGCATCGGTCGCTGCGTATTTTTGTTGTCCCGGCGTGAGATTTTCGGCTTCCCAATTAGAAAGCCGCTGTGATTTAGATATTTTTTTCCCGAATATAATGGCATATATTTTTTGTAAGCTCATATCGCAAATATTATATTGTTTCACAAAACTTTGTAATTCGATAAAATTGCGAGGCTCGAAAGAACTTACCCGATTGAGCATTGTGAAATCATCATGAATAGATAAGCCGATTTTTGTTATTTTGTCATTGTTAAGTAACCCTTTTAATGATTCGGTAAATCCTATTATATTTATTCTGAAAAGAAAGCAAGTATCTTCGGTAGAAATCTGTATGAGAGCGACCCGATGGGTATGACCTTTTTTAAATGACGGACGCGTTTCGGTATCGAATCCCAATACCTTGAATCCCGACAGATAATCTACGGCTTTGTCTGCTTCATTGAGAGTTTGAATGACAATAATACGGCCTTGGAACATTTCCTGTTCCATACCTGAAATTTCTTCTTTGGTTATCGATATAGAGTTTGTTTTATTCATTATTCCACTTATCCCATTCATCAAGACCATTTTCTTCTTTCCAGAGCATTTGACGTTGTTCGAAGATAGAGTTATTCTGCATGTAATTTTCATCTTCCGTTTCATCGAAATTTTCTTCGGTGTCGGCTGAGAACCGGAGGTTATGAAGCGCTCTCAGAACGTTGACTAATTTCTGCCCCCAGTATGAAATGAAATTTTCTTTACAAATAGCCAACGCAATTCCCGATGAGTGTTCGTTTCCGAGACTGTAGGTAGAAACAAAATCTTTTATATCCTGATAAATATCGGTCAGTTCTTCAGAAATACTGGCCGCAATTGGTGTGTCGCTATACTGCATATCCGATTGAAATACTTCGAGATAAGAGTCGTGAGTTCTCAATAGGCGTTCTATATTTCCGCGGATATATTCATAGATTTCTTCTGTTACAAAATGCTCAGTTATCTGATCGTTATCGTTTTCTGTTTCAGAAAGTAAAACTGCTTTCAGGTAGAGTAAAGGTAGTATTTTTATCGAAGTGTCGATAAAATCGTTACGGTTTAACTCTGGAGCCCGCTCGATAAATGAACAGAATTCTACGCCTACAGTTACAAATTCTACTGTATTTTTTGAATATATACTTTCATCCATATCAGTTTACTTTTTACAATATAAGTTGTTTCCGACAATGTAATCATATACAGATTCGGGAACAAAATAGTTCATGTTTTTACCCTCCTTTATTCCGTTACGAATAAGAGTAGATGAAATCTCGATTACCGGGGCTTGTGTCAACTTAATATTTTTTTGTAGAATATCTTCTTTTTTAATGACGTGTCCGGGACGGGGATAAATAAGGATGTCGTATTCTTTTTTTATACGTTGATAATCTCTCCATTTGTCGAAAACAAGCCAGTTATCTGAACCGATGATCAGATAAAGATCACGTTCGGGATATTTCTCCTTTAAAAAATCGAGGGTATTTATTGTATATGACGGTTTCGGCAGCGAGAATTCGATATCACTGAATTTAAATTTTTCGTTTCTTACAATAGCTCGTTTTACCATCTCGGCCCGATGAATATCATCGGATAGTTCATTTGAATTTTTCAGTGGATTATGAGGAGATACGATAAACCATATTTCATCAAGTTCTTCATACTCGCATAGATAATCTGCAATTATCAAATGCCCTGTATGTATGGGATCGAAAGAACCTGAAAATATGCCTGTTTTTATTTTCCTCACTGTTTTGTTATTTTTGTCCGATAAAATTCTTTATTGTTTTGTACGCATTTTCCTGGGCGCGCTTAAGATCGTCATTAATTATAACCGTATCGAATTGCGGGGCAAAAGATAGTTCGTATTCGGCTTTTGCCAATCGGCATTCTATTACATCAGGAGCGTCGGTACCGCGGCATATAAGACGATCTTTCAATGCCTCTATTCCAGGAGGCTGTATAAATATAGATAAAGCTCTTTTTCCGTAAAAATTTTTTATGTTGATGGCCCCTTTTACATCTACATCAAAGATAACATTTTTGCCCGAGAGGGTAAGTCTTTCTACTTCTTCTTTTAAAGTACCGTAATATTTATCAGTGTAAACTTCTTCATATTCGAGAAATTCATTGTTCGCTATTTTTTTACGAAACTCGTCGGGTGTAAGAAAGTAATATTCTTTCCCATTCTTTTCGTTTCCTCGGGGAGGTCGTGAAGTTGCTGATATCGAGAATTCGAGGTCGAGATCTTTGTCCAACAAATAATTTATGATAGTAGATTTTCCTGATCCCGAAGGCGCGGAGAATATGATGAGTTTTCCTTCCATATTTTCTTGTTTTTGTACGTGCTGCCGGTATTTTCAGAATAATTACATAACGTTAAGTACCTGTTCTTTTATTTGTTCGAGTTCGTCTTTCATGCGAACGACGATTTTCTGTAATTCGACATGGTTCGATTTCGAACCTAAAGTATTTATTTCTCGGCCGATTTCTTGGCTGATAAATCCCAGTTTTTTACCTTGGCCTTTCCCGTTTTCCATGGTTTCAATAAAATACTTTAAATGATTGTCGAGACGATGTTTTTCCTCATTTATATCCAGTTTTTCGATATAAAAGATCATTTCTTGCTCGAAACGGTTTTTGTCATAATCGAAGTTTTCTATTTTGCTGAGTGCATCATGAATGCGGGCTTTTATTTTTTCGATCCTTTCTTTTTCAAAAGGTGTCGTTTCTTTTAATAAGGCGGCAATGTTCCCGATTTTTTCGTAAAAGAGTTTTTGCAGCATTTCTCCTTCTTGAATGCGGAATTCCTGTAATTGGTCGATTGCTTTTTTTACGGTCTGTAAAAGTGTATCTGTTTCTTCTTTGTCTAATTCTACTATTTCCGTTTTTACGGCATCGGGCATACGCAATAATACCTGAAACCAGTCGGATGGTAAGGCAATACCTAAATTTTCGGATACATCTTTTATTTGTCGATAATATCCTTCTACTACTGGTTTGTTGATTTGTGAATTCGATTCTTTACCGATACTCTCGACATAAATATTGAAATCGATTTTACCCCGTTCGAGCCGACGGGCGATTTCACTTCTTATTTCCATTTCTTTTTCCCGGTAAATCGACGGAATACGGGTCGATAGATCGAGTTGTTTACTGTTGAGAGATTTTATTTCGACAGTAATTTTTCTATTCGGTAATTCGGCAACCGCTTTGCCGAAACCAGTCATCGATTGTATCATTGCATTAAATGTTTTTGCAAAATTAATTTTTATTCCCTTTTTAAAGACAATAAATTCGGAAAAAAACAGCTATTTTTGCCGCTGTTATATTAATTAATTAGAAATTAAAGATGCCCTGTATATTAAATATCGAAACTTCTACATCGGTTTGTTCGGTGGCACTTACTTGTGACGGACAGGTTGCATTCCATAAAGAGGCGTTTGAAGGGCCTTCCCATGCTGTATGTTTGGGAGGTTTTGTACAAGAGGCACTCGATAAGGCTAAAGAGTACGGTATACGTCCCGAAGCTGTTGCCGTTAGTTGTGGGCCGGGTTCATATACTGGTTTGAGAATCGGAGTTTCCGAAGCGAAAGGGCTTTGCTTTGGTCTGGATATCCCTTTAATAGCTGTAAATACTCTCGAGATAATGACATGTGCGGTTATGTTCAAAGGGATAATGCCGGAGGATGCATTATTTTGTCCGATGATAGATGCTCGTAGAATGGAGGTATATTCGGCCATTTATGATTCAGCGCTTACACCGGTAAAACCGATATCGGCCGATATTATCGATGAAACTTCGTATTTTCCTTTTCTGGAAAAACAAAAGGTATATTTTTTCGGAAATGGTGCCGAAAAATGTAAAAATGTAATTACTCATCATCATGCGGTATTTATTGATGATATAGTACCTTTGGCGTCCGATATGCTCGCACTGGCAGAACGTTCGTTCCGTAAGGGCGATTTTAAAGACGTTGCATATTTCGAGCCTTTTTATTTGAAAGAGTTCGTTGCAACAAAACCTCGTAATAAAGTGTTTTAATATTAAAAAAGAAACTATGTTAGATTATAATACCCGGCTCAAAAAACTTGTAATGCCCGAATACGGTCGTAATGTACAGCAAATGGTCGATCATTGTGTTTCTCTCGAAGATAAGACTGAACGTGCGCGTTGTGCAAATACGATCATAAATATTATGGGAAATTTATTTCCTCATTTACGGGATGTAGATGATTTTAAACATAAACTGTGGGATCATTTGGCTATTATGTCTGATTTTAAATTGGATATAGATTATCCTTATGAAATCATCCGGAAGGAAAATTTATTTACCCATCCCGATAGAGTTTCTTACGAACTTACCCCTATTCGTTACCGTCATTATGGGAAAAATCTCGAGAAGATGATTAAAAAAGCTGAAGAGATGCCCGAAGGACCAGAGCGTGATCAATTAGTTTCTTTGTTGGCAAACCATATGAAAAAATCGTTTCTTACTTGGAATAAAGAGGTTGTTGAAGACGATAAAATCTTTCAGGATTTGAGAGAATATACGCATGGGAAAATACATCTCGATCAGGATAATTATAAATTAAAAGAATCGAAAGATTTTTTGCAACAGCCACGAAAAGGAAAAAATAATTCGAGAAAAGCGGGAAGATAACCGCTTTTTTTATATCTTTCTGCCATTCATTAACCAAATCTTGAAATAGTATGGCTTCATTTGTTATCGAAGGTGGGCATTGTCTCCATGGAGAACTTGTCCCACAGGGAGCGAAAAACGAAGCGTTGCAAATTATTTGTGCGACATTATTAACTCCCGAAGAAGTAAAAATATATAATATTCCTGATATTCTGGATGTCAATAACCTTATACAATTACTTCGCGATATGGGAGTAGAAGTAAATCATATCGGAGTAAATGCATACAGTTTTAAGGCTGAGAACGTAAATCTCGATTATTTGCATTCGGAAGATTTTATGAAACGTAGTGCATCGTTGCGCGGATCGGTTATGATTGTGGGGCCACTTGTGGCTCGATACGGTTTTGCGGTGATACCCAAACCTGGGGGGGATAAAATCGGGCGCCGTCGTCTCGATACTCATTTTATCGGTATTCAAAAGTTGGGTGCTGATTTTACCTATTCTTCTTCGCAACATATTTATGAAATAACAGCAAAAGAGTTAAAGGGATCTTATATGTTGCTCGATGAGGCCTCGGTAACAGGAACGGCAAATATACTGATGGCGGCTGTACTAGCTAAAGGATCTACTACTATTTATAATGCGGCTTGTGAACCTTATTTGCAGCAGTTATCGAAAATGCTGAATAAAATGGGGGCGAAAATATCCGGAATAGGATCTAATTTGCTGACGATTGAAGGGGTAGATTCTTTGAAGGGTTGCAAGCATACGATATTACCCGATATGATTGAAGTCGGTTCTTTTATCGGAATGGCTGCGATGACCGGTTCTGATATTACTCTGAAAAATGTATCCTATAAAGATCTCGGCATTATACCCGACAGTTTTAGGAGAATGGGTGTTTGTGTGGAACAAATAGGAGACGATATACATATTCCTCGTCACGATACGTATGAGATAGAAACATTTATAGATGGTTCTATCATGACATTTTCCGATGCTCCCTGGCCGGGACTTACCCCCGACTTGTTGAGTGTTTTTTTGGTAGTGGCGACACAAGCTAAAGGGAGTGTGCTTATTCATCAAAAAATGTTCGAAAGTCGTTTGTTCTTCGTCGATAAACTCATCGACATGGGAGCACAAATTATTTTATGTGATCCGCACCGGGCTGCGGTAATAGGACAAGGTCGTGCGCGTACTTTGAAATCGTCGGTTATGGTTTCTCCCGATATCAGAGCCGGTATCGCATTGCTTATAGCAGCTATGTCGGCAGAGGGTACGAGTACGATCCATAATATCGATCAGATCGACAGAGGATATCAGGAAATAGATAAACGTTTGAATGCTATCGGAGCCCGTATTACCCGTTTATAATTATATAAAATGATTAAAAGAGACGAGCTGATAAAAATAGGAACATTCAATAAACCGCACGGGATACATGGTGAGGTTTCTTTTATTTTTACCGATGATATTTTCGATCGCACCGAATGTCCTTATCTTGTTTGTGAAATAGACGGAATTTTCGTGCCGTTTTTTATCGAAGAATATCGTTTTAAAAGCGATACGTCGGCATTGATAAAGTTCGAAGATATAGATACTGAAGAAGAGGCGCGTCTCTTTACCAATTTAACGGTATATTTCCCGAAAACGTATCTTGGCGATGAGGAAGAGATTGAAGAGGCTCAAGTGGATTATTTTATCGGATATACTATCTCCGATGCAACTCTCGGTTCTTTGGGAAAAATAATTGATATCGACGATGCTACGATAAACATACTTTTTGTTGTAGAACATGAGGGAAAAGAAGTGCTGATTCCGGCCAATGATGATTTTGTTGTATCGGTCGATGAGGAAAATAAAATAATTTACATGTCTATCCCTCCCGAACTTCTTACTTTATAATGATGAAAATAAGATTAAAAAGACGATCCGGAATCACGAAGATCCCGGATCGTCTTTTTATCTTTTTCGATTTGTGAATACGCCGGTATAAACAAATGTAAGAGGCAAGACGTTTAAAGCAAAAATATGATGATATGACTTTTATATCTATTCTTTTGCTTTTAGGTAGTGGAATACTGTGCGGTATTGTAAATGTGATCGGAGGGGGAGGGTCGTTATTGGCACTTCCGGTATTATTGTCGCTGGGTTTACCGGCTGGTGTGGCTAACGGAACAAATCGTATAGCTATTATATTCCAGGATGTAAGTTCCTTACTTATGTTCCGTAAAAAGCGGCAACTCGATCTGAAAGAAGGATTACGATTAACATTACCCGTACTTTTCGGAGCGATCGCAGGAGCTTGGCTTGCTGCTTTTTATCTTACCGAGAATCTGATGAATATTGTTATTCTCGTACTTTCATTATTGATGATTGCTGCCTTGTTTTTTCAACCTGATAAATGGACGCGAGCTATTTCAGGCAATGAAAAACACAAACTTACATTGACGAATGTTTTACTTTTCTTTATTATCGGTTTGTATGGCGGATTTATACAGGCCGGATTTACATACTTGATATTGGCCGTTTTGGTATTGAAGTGTGGATACACTATGGTGAAAGGAGATGCTTTAAAATTATTTCTTAATCTGATGATTTTGCCGGTCGCATTGGTAATTTTTATTTGGCAAGGTCAAGTACAGTGGTTATACGGAATTGTAATGGGTATAGGAAGTGCTTTAGGGGGATATTTAGGAGTCCGGTTTGTAAATGCATGGTCTCCGAAACTTATCCGGAGTATTATGTTGATTTTATTGGTTATGGCGGTTTTATATATCATTTTTGTTAGAATGTAAATTATGGGACAGTTACGAAACAATCGGCAAAATTCTCAGATAAAGCCGTTTATGGTGATGTTATTAATGTATTTTATTGTGGGAGTTTTTACTGTGATCAACCAACAATTCCAGGTACCTTTACAGTCTGCAATGTTGCCAAAGGAAAGCCCTTTTACTAATGCTTTGGTTACGTTACTGAATTTTTCTTGGTTTTTGGCATATCCTTTTTCAGAAGGATATGCGACGCGTATGCTCGAACGTTTGGGTTACCGTAAAACTACTGTTGTTGCATTAGGAGTGTTAGTATCTGGGCTAGCTATATATGAGTTTGCCGTTCTTTTACATCGTTACGATCCTACTTATCTTCATTTGGGTGGAACACCTGTTTCGTTCGGTTTTTTTATTTTTCTACTCGGTTCTTTTGTAATCGGAGTATCGGCTGCAATGTTGCAAGTAGTTCTCAATTTATATCTCGATGTTTGTCAGGTCGGAAATACCACCTCTCTTCAACGGCAGATGATAGGGGGAACCATTAATTCTATAGGAATGGCAATAGCCCCTTTGATAGTCAGTTATTTCATTTTTCACGGAATATCATTACCTCAGGTTCAATCTTCGGAGTTTATAAAGCCGGTAATCGTCATAATTATTATGATGGTGATCGTGACCTGGGGAACTTCACGAGTACGAATGCCGGCTTTGCCTTCTGTGATAAATGAGATTCCTCAAGGTAAACAAAAGAGTATTTGGTCGTTCAGGCAAACTCGTTTAGGTTTATGGGGATTGTTCTTTTATGTAGGTATCGAAGTAGCGGTGGGTGCTAATATAAATATGTATGCCTTACAATTAGGACATGGTTTTGCATCGCAAGCTACCCACATGGCAGCTACTTATTGGACTCTGTTGCTTATAGGACGTCTGGTCGGTTCGTTTTTGAAGAAAATACCTTCAGAAACGCAGTTGTTGGTTTCTACCATTGCTTCTGCTGTTTTGCTTTTATTGGCTATTCTGCTTTCGAATCCTTGGATACTTACGATTATCGGGCTATTTCATTCGGTAATGTGGCCAGCTATTATAACGCTTGCTACCGACGGGCTGGGAGCTTATACAGCAAAAGCTTCCGGTGCATTGATGATAGGAGTTGTCGGCGGAGGTATCATTCCGTTACTCCAGGGAATTGCAGCAGACGCCTTTGGCGGCGATTGGCGTTGGACATGGTTTATCGTACTTATCGGTGAGTTGTATATTTTGTATTATGGCGTCTCAGGATATAAACCGAAGGACTCGGATAAGCTCGAACGGTCTTAAACTTTTCGATTTTGACATTGTTATACATCTTGAAACCAAGTTTGGAGTTAGTTTTACTTATCTTCCGATATATCGGAAGTAAAAAATATAAATATGGGGAAAAAAGTTGCAGAACAATTAGTCGGGATGTTGGCTGATGCTGGAGTAAAGAGAATTTATGCTGTAACGGGCGATAGCCTGAACGAAGTAAACGATGCCGTACGTAAAAATGGGGAAATAGAGTGGGTACACGTACGTCATGAAGAAACCGGGGCTTTTGCTGCCGGAGCAGAAGCTCAGTTAACTGGACGATTGGCTTGTTGTGCGGGAAGCAGCGGTCCGGGACATGTACATCTTATCAATGGTGTGTATGATGCACACCGTTCGGGTGCCCCTGTGTTGGTAATCGCATCAGCATGTCCTTCGACCGAATTCGGGACAGAATATTTTCAGGAAACCGATACGATTAAGTTGTTTGATGATTGTAGCTACTATAATGAAATGGCGGTTACACCCAAACAATTGCCTCGTATGTTACAAGGAGCTATGCAAGCGGCCATTTCTGAAAAAGGAGTGGGTGTGATCGGATTGCCGGGCGATTTAGCCGCCAAGGAGGCAGTAGAGATTGAAACGGCTATGAATCCGTTTAAAACAGCACCTGAAACGAAACCAGATAGACAAGTTCTCGAAAAACTCGCTTCTTTTCTCAATAGGGCACAAAAGGTGACATTATATTGTGGTATAGGCGCAAAAGATGCTCACACCGAGTTGGTTGAACTGTCGAAAAAGCTGAACGCTCCTGTTGCTTACACGTTCAAAAGTAAAATGGAGATACAATATGACAATCCCAATGAAGTGGGACTTACCGGACTGTTGGGAATGCCTTCTGGATATTTCAGTATGCAGGAGGCGGAAATATTGTTATTATTGGGAACCGATTTCCCGTATGCCAATTTTATGCCCGAAAATAATATCATTGTTCAGATAGATACTAAGGCCGAGCGCATAGGGAGACGGGCAAAAGTAGATATGGGTATTTGTGGAGATGTAAAAGATACATTGGAAGCACTTTTGCCTCTTATTGAACAGAAAAAAGACAATTCATTCTTGAAAGAACAACTTTCGAGATATAAAAGCGTGAAAAAAAATCTCGAATCTTATATTAAAGAACAGGGAAGTATTGATAGAATACATCCCGAATATGTTGCGGCTGTAATTGATTCGTTAGCAGCAGATGATGCCATTTTTACTGTCGATACAGGAATGAGTTGTGTATGGGGCGCGCGTTATTTGCATGCCACCGGAAAAAGGAAAATGCTGGGATCGTTTAATCATGGTTCTATGGCAAATGCGATGCCGCAGGCTATAGGAGCTGCATTTGCTTACCCGGGGAGGGAAGTTATCGCGATTTGCGGGGATGGAGGAATTTCTATGCTGTTAGGAGATTTGGCGACTATCGTACAATATAAATTACCTATAAAAATAATTGTTTTCAATAACCGTGCATTAGGTATGGTAAAACTCGAAATGGAAGTTGCCGGATTACCCGATTGGCAAACCGATATGTATAACCCTGATTTTTTTCTGATAGCAAAAGCAATGGGGATGGAGGGTTTTACCATTTCACATCCCGATGAAGTGGTTTCGGTTTTACCTAAAGCCTTGGCATCGGAAGGTCCTGTTTTAGTAAATGTGATGACTGATCCTAACGCGTTGGCGATGCCACCCAAAATAGAACTGGGACAAATGATCGGGTTTGCGCAATCAATGTTTAAACTTATGATAAACGGACGTACAAAAGAGGTAATCGATACTATAAATTCAAACTTCCATCACTGGAAAGAAGTATTGTAATAAACGATATGAAAAGGTCTGTTTTGTATAAATTGTTTCTTTTGGTTGTGACCGACTTATGTTACTGTAGGTTAGAAAACGGTATTATAACTAATCTCAAAACTGTGATATGATAAAGCCAGAGATTACAGGGTTGGTTCTGGCTGGAGGAAAAAGTTCCCGATTCGGGTCTAATAAAGCTTTGGCTACGCTACAAGGAAAAACATTCCTTCATAAGGCCTTTACATTGATCCAGCCGTTTTGTTACGAAGTGTATGTAAGCGGAAACGGAGAATGGTACGACATTTCTAAATATCCGATAATACCTGATATCATTCCCGGTATGGGTCCTTTAGGAGGAATTTGGTCGGTTATGCAGCAAGTAAATGCAAAATATTTATTGGTGCACACCTGTGATATGCCCTTAATGACTCCGTGGATGATACGTCGATTGATCGAGGAAGGGGGAGGATATGAAGCTGTATTTTGGAAACAGGAAGATGGGAAAATACAATTGTTTCCATCTTTATTTTCAATCGATTTTTTCCCTGTTATAAACCGGATGATCTCTCAACACGAATTTTCATTAAATAAATTATTACCGGCTTACGGGGTGAAGATGCTTGAGGCTAAGGATACCGAATGTAAGTCATTTTTTAATATGAATTATTTTTCAGATTATAAATTACTGGAGAATAATATGCCGGTGGATTGGTAATTATTTCTTAGTTCAATTTAGTAGGAATATAGAGTGGTGAGGTGTTGCCTTTGCCGGTAGGAAAAGGATAAACGGATATATTTATATTGGTTTTTATTTTCGAATTGACGAAAATAGATGATTATATATTAGGGCATGAGTGTAAAATCGGATTTGGTAGTTATGTCTCGATGAATGGAACCGGTTTTTATCCTTTGGGAGCTTCCTGCAATTGTCATTGGAAATCACTTCTATCAGGTTGAAAGTCGTTTTAGAATTTTGCTCAGTCGTATCTAATCTTAACACTCATCAGAAAAAAGTAGAAAATAATAATATTTATAGCTTATATATTTTATTTATGTTAAAGTAATGAAATTGAGCATCTTGTAGAAACAATTTTAACTTTAAAAAATTTGATTCGTTGTGTATCTTTGTAAGTGTATTTAAAAAAATATAGTTTCCATGTTTAAAGAACATCTTTACGGAAATTTTGTTTAAAGTGTATGGTTTAAAAATAAGAGATTATGCCTTATATCGATTATTATAAAATATTGGGTGTGAATAAAACGGCAACGACCGAAGAAATAAAAAAAGCTTATAAAAAGCTTGCCCGAAAGTATCATCCTGACGTAAATCCGAATGATGATTCGGCTCATCGCCGTTTTCAAGAAATAAATGAGGCGAACGAAGTATTGAGCGATCCTGAAAAAAGGAAGAAATATGATCAATACGGAGAGAACTGGAAACATGCTGATGAATTTGAGGCTCAGAAACAGCGTTACGGGCAATCATCCGGTGGTTTTGGAGGTGATTTCGGTGGCGGATATTGGTCTTCAGATGAAGGTTTCGGTGGTGGAAGCGGATTTTCTGATTTTTTCGAACAAATGTTTGGTGGAGGACGTCAGCATGGTGGAGGACGTACTGCAGGATATCGCGGACAGGATTATACGGCTGAACTACATCTCTCCTTAAAGGATGCTTCTGTCGCCCATAAACAAGTTCTTACGGTAAATGGTAAAAATATTCGGATAACGGTTCCGGCAGGTGTAGCTGACGGGCAAACGATTAAACTGAAAGGACAGGGAGGACCCGGAGCTAACGGTGGACCTGCAGGTGATTTGTATATAACTTTCGTAATTGCGGAAGATGCCAATTTTAAAAGGCTCGGAGACGATTTATATACAAATGCCGATCTCGACCTATATACAGCAATTTTAGGCGGAGAACAAATCGTAAATACTTTTGATAGCAAAGTTAAGCTGAAGGTAAAACCGGGAACGCAACCGGGATCTAAAGTACGGTTGAAAGGTAAAGGATTTCCGGTATATAAAAAAGAAGGTAGTTTTGGCGACTTGATTGTTACCTGGCAAGTGAAATTACCGGAAAATCTTACAGCTAAGCAGACAGAATTATTTGAAGAATTACGGAAGACGGACACAAAATTTTAAATCATGCAGACAGATCTTATTATAATCAGTGAATATTGCCGCGTGTGCCATGTCGATCCCGACTTTATCGGTATGCTCGAAGAGGAAGGCCTTATAGAATTGCAAGTGATAGGTAAAGACAAGTATATAACCGGTTCGCAACTAAAAGATTTAGAAAAGTTTACGCGTATGTATTATGATTTGTCGATAAATATTGAAGGAATTGATACGATAAATCATCTTCTGAACCGTATAAATTCGTTGCAGCAGGAAATTATGGAACTTCGGTCTCGCTTGCATCTTTATCGTCCACAGTTTTCGATACAGGGAGAAGAACAGCTGTTGAGGCTGAAATAATTTTCTTGCGAAAAGCCCTGAAAACATAGATTTTACATTGTTTTTGTTTTGAAAACCGTGTAACTCGATGTCACCTTCTCACTATTTGTATTAAATTTGCACGAGATTTATAAAGTTGAGGAAAAGAGAAATGAAAAGAGTTCATATTGTTTCTGAGGGTGATTCGTATATGTACCGTTTGGCTGTTGCGTTAAAAGAAAAGGGATATGAAGTAAGCTGTTCGGGTACAACTGGAAGTGATTCCGAAGAATTACTAAAGAAAGATATATTACTCGAAGATCTCTCTCACTTTTCGGATACGTTACGGGACAAGATCGATTATGTGGTGCCGGCGGTACGAATAAAAGCAGACCATCCTGAGATTATCAAGGCCAAGGAATTGGGTTTTCTTGTTATTGCTTTTCCTGATTTTATTCTTCGTATGGCTAAAGATAAGAGTCGGTTGGTAATTAGTGATGCAAAATATCCCACTCGTATTTTGTCGATGGTTTACCAGGCAATACGAAAACAAAATATGCGGTGCGATTATGTCGTAATGAATCAGATGAAGGGGCTGGAAAAGAGAATTACGCTCAGTTATGATGCTCGTATGATCTTGCTTGAAGGGGATGAGTATGATACGTTTATGTTCGAAAAACGTCCTACACATCATCTTTATCGTCCGCATATATTATTAATGCCTGATTTGAAATGGAAGGCTTCCGAATCTTTCCCGACGCTGGAGTCTTATCAGAAACTGTTAAAAGAAATGGTTGTTTCTATAGAACGGGATGGGAAATTTATATACAATGAAAGTATTCCTTATTTGCAGGAACTTGCTCAGTCGGTTCGGGAAGACATTACCGCTATACCGTATAATGTGCATCGTACTGTAACGGATGAAAACGGTGAAGTTTATCTTGATACGCGTTTCGGTAATGTTCCTGTGCTACGTTACGATACCGATTTTTTGAGTGATATTAATGCTGCCCGGCTTGCTTGCCGTCAACTGGGAGTTAACGATAAGGAGTTTTATAATACGGTACCCGAATTCGAATTTAACGATTAAATAGAATAAAATGCTGATTGCAAGCCTGAAAAAAAAAGAAAATATTGCCGAGTATTTGCTTTATATGTGGCAAATAGAAGATCTGATACGGGCTTATAATTTAAATATCGATCTGATTCGAGGGGAGATTATCGATCGCTATGATCTTCCTGAAGAACAAAAAAAACAGATGCAGGAATGGTATGAGAGTTTGATCGATATGATGCGTAGTGAAGGAGTTGTAGAGAAAGGGCATTTGCAATTAAATAAAAATATAATTATCGATCTTACCGATTTACATCAAGCTTTATTGAAATCGTCGAAACAGCCCCAGTATGGAGCCGCTTTTTTTAAAACACTTCCTTATATTGTAGAATTGAGGGGAAAATCGGGCGAAAATCAGGTGGGAGAGATTGAAACCTGTTTTAATGCATTGTATGGTGTATTATTGTTGAAACTACAGAAAAAAGAAATTTCGGAAGACACAGAGAAAGCGATAAAACAAATTACATCATTTTTAGCATTACTTTCCGAGAAGTATAAACAGGAGAAAGATGGAGTGTTAAAACTCTGATACGGATATTGATAAATTAATAAAGGTCTTATCGACCTGAAAACAAGAAAGAAATGAGTACAATATTAATTACGGGGGCTAACGGTCAGTTAGGATACGAAATACGTTTACAGTCTGTAAATAAAACTTCTCATAAATTTATATTTACGGATATCGAAGATCTCGATATTACCGATGCTATTGCCGTTTCTCGTTTTGTTACCGATAAAAGTATCGATTTTATTGTAAATTGTGCTGCTTATACTGCTGTTGATAAAGCTGAAGATGATCTTGAACTTTGTCATAGGATAAATGCTTTTGCCGTAAAAAATTTAGCTCAGGCAGCACGGCAGATCGGAGCGAAAATGATACATATTTCTACCGATTATGTATATAGTGGAACAAATTATAAACCTTATTTGGAAGAGGATCTTACAGGTCCCCGTTCGGTATATGGAAAAACAAAACTTGAAGGGGAGAAACTCTTGTTTGAAACATGTGAAGATTCTCTTGTTCTGCGTACCTCTTGGTTATATTCTCCTTATGGTAATAATTTTGTAAAAACGATGATGAGGCTTGGAGCGGAACGAAATGAACTGTCTGTTGTAGCAGACCAGATCGGTTCTCCTACTTATGCAGCTGATCTTGCCGGTGTTATTCTGAGCATCATTGATAGTCGAAAATTTGTACCCGGTATTTATAATTATTCCAATGAAGGAATATGCAGTTGGTATGATTTTGCTAAGACGATTCATCGTATGTCAGGTATCGATACGTGTAATGTTGTGCCTATTGCGGGGGCTGATTATAAAGCTAAAGCGGAGCGCCCGTTTTACAGTGTAATGAATAAGAAAAAAATAAAAAATATTTATGGAGTGGAGATTCCCTGGTGGGAAGATAGTCTCTTAAAATGTATCCGAATTTTAATGAAATAACCCTATATATACAGTGAGTACTTTAACTGAAGAAATTAACAAAAGAAGAACATTTGCGATTATCAGTCATCCTGATGCGGGAAAAACGACCTTGACGGAAAAATTGTTGCTTTTCGGAGGAGCTATACATGTTGCTGGAGCTGTAAAGTCGAATAAGATTAAAAAAACGGCTACATCTGACTGGATGGAAATCGAAAAACAAAGAGGAATTTCGGTTGCTACATCAGTCATGGGATTTAATTATGGCGATTATAAGATAAATATCTTGGATACCCCCGGGCATCAGGATTTTGCCGAAGATACTTACCGTACTCTTACAGCGGTAGATAGTGTTATCATTGTTATAGATGCGGCGAAAGGCGTAGAGATGCAAACCCGAAAACTCATGGAAGTTTGTCGTATGCGGAAAACTCCCGTTATTGTGTTTATCAATAAGATGGACCGTGAAGGAAAAGATCCGTTCGATCTTCTCGATGAGGTAGAGGCCGAGCTTCAGATATCTGTGCGTCCTTTAAGTTGGCCTATAAATATAGGACAACGATTTAAAGGGGTATATAATATTTTTGAGGAAAATCTTAATTTATACACTCCCAGTAAACAGGTTGTAACCGAATCGGTAGAATTTAAGGATATAAATAATCCAGAACTCGAACGTTATATAGGAGAAGATGATGCTAAGAAATTAAGGAACGATTTGGAATTGATCGAAGGAGTTTATTCCGATTTTAGTGTCGATGATTATTTACAGGGTAATTTAGCTCCGGTATTTTTCGGATCGGCGTTAAATAATTTCGGGGTAAAAGAATTACTCGATTGTTTTGTGCAGATTGCACCTGTTCCACGCCCGGTACAAGCTTTGGAAAGGGTTGTTAAGCCCGAAGAAGAGAACTTTTCGGGATTTGTATTCAAGATACATGCCAATATGGATCCTAACCATCGTAGTTGTATCGCATTTGTTAAGATATGTTCGGGGAAATTCGAACGGAATGCCAATTATAAACACGTGCGGAATGGTAAAATGATGCGATTTTCCAGTCCGACGGCTTTTATGGCACAAAAAAAATCGACGGTGGACGAAGCATATCCCGGAGATATCGTCGGATTACCTGATACGGGTAATTTTAAAATTGGAGATACGCTAACGGGTGGGGAAGAATTGCATTTTAAAGGATTACCGAGTTTTTCTCCCGAGATGTTTAAATATATTGAGAATACCGATCCTATGAAAACAAAACAGTTGAATAAGGGCCTCGACCAGTTGATGGATGAGGGGGTAGCCCAATTGTTTTCGCATCAGTTTAACGGTCGCAAGATCGTTGGTACGGTAGGCCAGTTACAGTTCGAAGTAATACAATACAGACTATTGCATGAATATGGTGCTCAGTGTCGATGGGAACCGATAAGTCTTTATAAGGCCTGTTGGATTGAAAGTGACGATACAGAAGCGCTGGAGAATTTCAAACGGAGGAAATTTCAGTTTATGGCTAAAGATAAAGAAAATCGGGATGTATTTTTAGCTGATTCTAATTATGTATTGCAAATGGCGCAAAGTGATTTCCCCAAAATAAAATTCCATTTTACGTCGGAATTCTAAACTAATGTATATATCACGGTCGGAAACTCCGGCCGTATGTTTTTTCAATATTGGCAGATGATATGGAGAATCTTAATCCCCTGATATCGGATCTGGCGTTAATTTTAATCTTAGCCGGAATAATTTCTTTACTATTTAAGTGGTTAAAACAACCAGTAGTTTTGGGGTATATAGTCGCCGGATTTTTAGCAGGTCCCCATTTCGTTTTTTTTCCTACGATAACCGATGCTGCCGATATCGATATATGGGCGAATATCGGGATAATCATTTTGCTTTTTTCATTGGGTTTGGAATTTAGTTTCCGTAAATTGTTGAATGTGGGAGGTTCGGCTTTTATAACGGCTTCAGTAATTGTGTGCGGAATGATGATGTTAGGATATGCGACAGGACGTTTGTTGCATTTTTCATATCTCGATAGTTTATTTTTAGGAGGTATGCTTTCGATGTCATCGACGACCATTATTATAAAGGCATTTACCGATCTGAATATGAGAAAACAGAAATTTACTTCTCTTGTATTCGGAGTACTTATCGTAGAAGATATGTTTGCCGTTTTGATGATGGTATTGTTATCATCTATAGCCGTAAATCATGATCTTGAAGGAAAGGAATTGATATACAGTGTTTTTAAATTGGCTTTTTTTCTTATTATGTGGTTTCTTATCGGAATATTTATGTTACCGACAATTTTGAAAAAAGCCAGGAAATTTCTGAATTCCGAAACATTGCTTATCGTATCTATGGGACTATGTTTAGGAATGGTCGTTTTAGCTTCTTATGTGGGGTTCTCAGCTGCTTTAGGAGCCTTTGTCATGGGATCGATATTAGCGGGTACGAATGAGGCGGAACGCATTTCTAAAGTCGTTCAACCGGTTAAGGATTTATTTGGTGCAGTGTTTTTTATATCAGTGGGAATGCTGGTTAGCCCTGAAGCATTGGTAGAGTATGCAGTTCCTATTGTCATTTTGTCGGCAGTCGTAATAGTCGGCCAGATATTTTTCGGAACAAGCGGTATGCTTATTTCAGGACAATCGTTGCAAGTAGCTGTTAAATCAGGTTTTAGCCTTGCACAAATCGGGGAATTTGCTTTTATTATCGCCACCTTGGGGATGACACTGAAGGTGATCGATAGTTTTTTATATCCGATTGTCGTTGCGGTTTCGGTTGTAACGACTTTTACAACTCCGTATTTTATAAAAATGGCCGACCCTGTATATCGTTGGCTCGAGAGACATTTACCCGAACGGATGAATTTGATACTTTCGCGCTATAGTGCGAATGCTATGGCTATACAGCCCGAAAATACATGGAAAAAGGTATTGGGTATGTATGTGGGTAAGATTGCCTTGTATTCTACGATTCTGATCGCATTGATAATATTGTCAAAAAAATGGTTTATTCCTATGGTAAATGATCATTTACCGACTTTTTGGGGAACTCTTTTAGCTACTGTTATATCTTTAATGACGATGTCGCCGTTTTTATGGGGCCTTTCGATGAAAAGGGTAAAACGAGACCTGTTGGATCAATTAAAAAGAGAAGACAGGGGAAATCAGATGCCATTGATAATTATGATTATCTTCCGTATTATATTGGGAGTCGGATTTGTTGCCTATTTCCTGAGTGGTATATATTCTCAGCGATTGGGTATTATAATCGTCGTATCGGTGTTTATATTGTTGTTTATTATATTTTCCAAAAAAGTGCAGAGACAGGTGTCGCGTATGGAAGATATGTTTATGAATAACTTGAACGAACGTGAATTGAGGCGTACGGGTAAAAAAAATAGTCTGATACGGAATATGCATCTGGCTCATATGGAAGTATCCGGAGATTGCAAATTTGTAGGAAAACGGCTTCGGGATGCCAATATTAGAAAAGAATACGGGGTGAATGTCGTAAGTATCAAACGGGGAAATAAACGGATGAATATACCCGATGGTGAAAGTCGTATTTTCCCGGGGGATGTGGTAAGTGTCATTGGAACTGACGACCAGATACAAAAGTTCCTTACGGTTGTAGAACCTCCTGTTCCTGAAGATGAACCGGAAGCAGAATCGGTAAAAGTATCTTTTGAAAGTTTTGCAATAGCTTCTGATTCTTATCTGATCGGTAAAACAGTAAGTGAGTCTGGAATTCGAGATAAGGAATCTTGTCTTTTAGTAGGGATAGAACGTAAAGACGGAACTTTTATTCAACCTACCGGACAAACGGTTTTTGAAGCAGGAGATCTTTTATGGATTGTCGGAGAGGATGCTAAAATTGATAAGATAATGAATGGTCCTGACTTGGCAGATTGATTCATTATGATTATTTTTGTCCAAAATAAAAACCAATAAACATATATAACCTGATGCAGGAAAAGATTATCATTCTTGATTTCGGTTCACAATATACGCAGTTGATTGCTCGTAGAGTACGAGAGTTGAACACGTATTGTGAAATAGTTCCTTTTAATAAGTTTCCTGAGGATAGAGATGGCATTAAAGGCGTGATTTTGTCCGGAAGCCCTTTCTCGGTGAATGATCCGAACGCTCTTTATACCGATCTTTCGGGTATAAGAGGAAAATATCCGGTACTGGGAGTTTGTTATGGTGCTCAATTTCTGGCACATACTTCCGGGGGTAAAGTCGAATCGGCCGATAGCCGGGAGTATGGTCGTGCCCAACTTAAATGGCATGACGAGGACGACACTCTTTTTAAAGGAGTAAGGAACAACTCTACCGTATGGATGTCGCACGGCGATACGATTACTTCAGTACCCGATTCTTTTAAATTGGTTGCCAGTACCGATGAGGTACGTGTCGCGGGTTTTAAGATAGAAGGGGAAAAAACTTGGGGAGTGCAATTTCATCCGGAAGTATATCACAGCGAAGACGGGAAGATATTACTTAATAATTTTGTTAAAGATGTATGTGGTTGTGCACAGGATTGGACTCCGGCTTCTTTTATCGAAAGTACCGTAGCTATGTTGAAAGAAAAAATAGGTAATGATAAAGTCGTACTTGCATTATCGGGTGGAGTAGATTCTACGGTAGCTGCCGTTTTGTTGAATAAAGCGATCGGTCGTAACCTTGTTTGTATATTTGTAGATAATGGCCTTTTACGTAAAAATGAATTTGAAAATGTGCTGAAAAATTATGAGCACATGGGATTAAACGTACTAGGAATAGATGCTAAGGATAAATTTTATAAAGCTCTTGCCGGAGTTACCGAACCTGAGAAAAAACGTAAGATCATAGGAAAAGGATTTATTGAGGTTTTCGATGAGGAAGCGCGTAAACTCAAAGATATAAAATGGCTGGCTCAGGGTACGATATACCCTGATGTAATAGAGTCTCTGTCGATTACCGGTATGGTGATAAAATCGCATCACAATGTCGGTGGTTTACCGCAGAAGATGAATTTGAAACTGGTAGAACCTTTGCGACTGTTATTTAAAGATGAGGTACGTCGTGTAGGTAGAGAATTGAAAATTACTGAAGACCTTATCGGACGACATCCCTTCCCGGGACCTGGTTTGGGTGTACGTATTTTAGGCGATATTACTCCCGAAAAAGTGCGTGTTTTGCAAGAAGCCGACCATATTTTTATACAAGGGCTTATAGATACGGGTCTTTACAAGGAGGTATGGCAGGCGGGTGCTATCTTACTTCCGGTACAATCGGTTGGAGTGATGGGGGATGAGCGTACTTATGAAAATGCAGTCGCATTGCGAGCTGTCCTTTCTACCGATGGTATGACGGCCGACTGGGCCAAATTACCTTATGATTTTTTGGGTAAGGTTTCTAACGATATAATCAACAAAGTGCGGGGGGTAAATCGCGTTGTGTATGATATCAGTTCTAAACCCCCTGCCACGATCGAGTGGGAATAATGTCGATACGTAAATATGACGGCTGCTTTTTATGAGGCAGCCGTTTTTATGTATAAATAGGAAAATACTGATAAATAAAAGGCACGGGAGTGTCTTTTTTTGTGAAAGCATTAAACTATTCTTCTTTTTGGGATGTTATTTCGAAACTATAATAAGTTATAGTTCGAGATGTATGTTTAACCGAAAAGATGAAAAGATGAAAAAACGTGTTTTGATATTAATGCTTCTTATGGGAAGTTTGTATCCTGGTTTTACAAAAGCACAAGAGGATACGACGGTTGAAAAAGGAGCATTTATTTGTATTCTGGGAAAAGACCATAAAGGAAATGATGAAATTATCGGCTTGTTTAAAGAAACGCAGCTTCCTCATTTTCAGGATCCTCGTGCTCCCCGTTTTTTATTAATAGACCAGAAAAGAAAAGTGGCTCTCGGTATTGGAGGATATGTGAAAATGACGGTTTCTTCTGATTTTAAAGGCATCTCTGACGATCTTGACTTTATTCCTTACGATATTTCGGTTCCCAATAATCACCGAGATAACGGACAATATCAGATGGACGTATTTACTTCTCGTTTATTTTTAAAATTGGTAGGGAATAATCATGCATTAGGTAAATACACGGCTTACTTAGAAACTGATTTCCGCGGTCCTCATCATACCCTCCGTCTCAGGCAGGCATATGTTTCGATGAAGGGATTTTTGTTGGGAATGTCGTGGAGTACTTTTTCCGATCTGGCAGCTTTGCCTCCTACGATAGACTTTAATGGGCCGAATGGCAATACGGATCTTAGGAATGTACAGCTCAGATATGAATTTTCGATGGGAAAACATTGGAAAGCGGCTGTTGCAGCTGAAGCTCCTGATGTAACCGGTACATTTTCTGATGAAACGTCTCAAATACATCAACGTATGCCTGATATACCTATGTGGATTCAATTTAATTGGGGGAAAAACAGTCATATAAGAGCTTCAGGGTTATTACGTGGATTGTCGTATCGGAATGATCTGTTGGAGAAAAATAAGATGAAAATGGGTTGGGGTGTGCAATTAAGTGGATTAGCCGGCTTAGGACCTTTGACATTTTTTTATCAGGGAACCTATGGAAAGGGAATCGCACAATATATAAGCGATGTTTCCGGAAATAATTTAGATCTTGTTCCTAATACTGAAAGGCCCGGGCAATTACAGCCGATGCCTGTTTTGGGTGTGGTAGGGGGGCTTCAGTGGACTATTTCTCCCAAATTCTTTGTTTCTGCAAACTATAGCCTTGCTCACGCCTATTATGAAAAAGGGTTTACCGTACCCGATGGCTATAGGCAAGGACAGTACATATGTACGAATGCTTTTATGAACTTGACTAAAGAATGTATGCTGGGAGTCGAATATCTGCATGGTATTCGTGAAGATTTAAATAAAGAAAAAGGTCATGCTAATCGTATACAGGCTATGATACAGTATAACTTTTAAATAAAGGTTATTTTATCCCTGGTTCTTGTTATTAACTTATAACCCCGATTGTCTTATTTCAACTTTTTGTGATCGGTGGTGTTATATAGAATAAAGCTTATTATAAAACTTAATTAATGAGAGAATCTATGAAACGTAAATTTTTATTATTGTTTGCTGTCCTCTTTTTGAGTGCAGCGGCTGTATCGGCTCAAGAAAACAGAATGTACTGGGGGCCGAAAATAGGGTTGAATATTGCTTCGATCACAAAATCGAGTTTTTCATCTTGGAGAGGCGGTGCTAATGTCGGGCTTTTTGCGATGTACCGTTATAACGATTTCTGGGGAGCAGAAGTAGATTTGATGTTTTCGCAGATGGGTGCGAATTACGCTGATGGAAATATGAGGGTAAACTACCTTACGTTGCCCATCATGGGTAAAGTATATTTGTACCGTAATCTCAATTTGCAGTTAGGGCCGCAAATAGGGGTGAAAGTGTATGATAATGTACATGTATATGGAGAAGGAAATAATCGGGATACAAAAGCCTTCAATAGTTTCGAAGTTGGTTTTGTGGTCGGTTTGGGTTATGAATTTAATTTTGGTCTTGTAACCGATATCCGATATGGAATAGGATTTACGAATTCTCTGAAAAACAGTTATGCGATGGGAGATAATTGTAAGAACCAGATGTTCCAACTTTCGGTGGGGTGGAAATTCTGATATGGGATTTAGGATTGTCGGCCACAGGATATATATTCTGTGGCCGACAATTTTTTTATATAGGTACAACATAATCTTTTTGCTTCTCCGATTATCGGTTTTCTTCACTATATTTTGTAACTTTGCGACAGTAAAAAATAAAACCTATGCCAGATACCGTTACACAATTCGAGCATGTTATAGGCCTTTGTCGCGACTTGTATGCTAAAAAATTGCAAGATTATGGGCCTTCGTGGCGTATTATGCGTCCGAGATCGGTTACAGATCAGATATTTATAAAAACTAATCGGATAAGATGTCTTGAGACCAAAGGTGAATCGAAAATAGATGAAGGAATACGTTCCGAATTTATTGCTATCGTTAATTATGGCATTATAGGTCTTATACAGCTTGAAAAAGGATATTCCGATTGTGAGGATATTACGATAGAAGAAGCTCTCGATCTGTATGATAAATATATGACGATTACAAAAGAATTGATGTATGCCAAAAACCATGATTATGACGAGGCATGGCGCAGTATGCGTATCAGTTCTTATACCGATCTCATTTTAATGAAAATTTACCGGACCAAACAAATTGAGAATAATCAAGGTAAAACCATTGTTTCAGAGGGCATCGATGCCAATTATATGGATATGATAAACTATTCGCTTTTCGGATTGATTAAAATCGAATATGGAGAATAAAACCGAACAGACCGTTAAAACGACGGATAAAAATAATAAATGGTGGCTTACGTTACTTATTGTCTTGGCAAGGATGACGGTAGGTGCTACGTTTGTCTTTTCCGGGTTTGTGAAGGCCATCGATCCGATGGGAACGGTTTATAAATTCGAGGATTATTTTTCGGCTTTCGGATGGGAGTTTTTGGCTCCACTCGCACTTTTATTCGCTGTCGTACTGGCTGCTTTCGAATTTTTGCTTGGAGTAAATATGTTCCTGGGTTCTTATCGTAAACTTACCTCGTGGTTGATATTACTTGTTATGTCATTTATGACACCGTTTACCCTTTATCTTGCCATAAAGAATCCGGTAAGCGATTGCGGATGTTTCGGAGATGCTTTAGTGATAACGAACTGGGAGACTTTTTTTAAAAATATCGTTCTACTCTTGTTATCGGTATTTTTATTCCGTTTCAATGAGCGGGTACGTGGTATATACAATAAACCGGTACAATGGGTAACCGTTATATTCATTCTTGCATTTGTTTTGTCGGTAACTTGGGTCGGTTATAATCGGTTGCCGTTACTCGATTTCAGGCCTTATAAAAATGGTGTGAATATTCCGAAAGAAATGGTGACGGCAGGTAAGTCTCATACAGGTGAAGATAATTTCGTTTTTATATATGAGAAAGATGGAATAAAAAAAGAATTTTCGATTGATGATTATCCTTCCGATGACTCGACTTGGACATTTGTTGACCGTGTGGAAAAAGTATCGGTTGAAAATTTAGAACCGAAAATTAAAGATTTTAATATATCGTCGCCCGAAGGAGATATGACAACCGATATTCTGGCCGATACGAATTATGTTTTTCTAATGTTTTCTGCTGATATTAATAAGGCGGATGATAGTGAAATAGATCGAATTAACGATATATATGATTATGCGCAGGCTCATGGATACGGTTTTTATTGTGTAACTTCATCTTCGATGAAAGATATAAAACGCTGGCAAGATGATACCGGAGCCGAATATCCGTTCCTTTATATGGATGAAATCGCTATAAAAACCATTATAAGGGCAAATCCCGGAATGCTGTTGTTGAAGGACGGTACTATATATTGGAAACTTAGTGAAACGGAATTACCGGATGAGTCGGATCTTACTGCACCGTTAAATGAATTGGTGTGGGGAAAACAGAGAACTTATAATGCCGAATTACGTATTTGGTATATTTCATTGGCTTTTTTGGTTCCTATGTTATTGTTATTGCTGACTGAAAAAACGGTTGCGGCGATTATTATTAATTTAAAAAATTGGCGGGCACGAAGACGGGCACGGAGAGAAGCCAAGAAAGCATTCCGGAAATTAGAATCTGAGGATGACAGCTTGCGTACGGGTGAACAAAACGATAAATAACTATTTTTATAACACATATAATATTAATTATGAGAAAGAACATTGTTGCAGGAAACTGGAAAATGAACAAGACACTTCAGGAAGGTCTTGAATTGGCAAAAGGAATCGATAAAGCTTTGGCCGGGAAAAATCCCAATTGTGATGTGATTATCGGTACTCCGTTTATTCATCTTGCCAGTGTCGTAGAAGCTATAGATACGAAAAAAATAGGTGTAGCCGCTGAAAACTGTGCCGATAAGGCATCAGGGGCTTATACCGGAGAAGTTTCTGCCGAAATGGTTGCTTCTACAGGTGCAAAATATGTGATATTAGGTCATTCGGAACGTCGGGCTTATTATCATGAAACTCCCGAAATACTGAAAGAGAAAGTAAAATTGGCTTTAGCAAATGGTCTTACTCCTATTTTTTGTATTGGTGAGGTTTTGGAAGAAAGAGAATCCGGAAAACATTTTGAGGTTGTAAAATCACAAATCGAGCATTCTTTATTCGATCTTTCAGCTGAAGATTTCGGTAAAATTATTCTTGCATACGAGCCTGTTTGGGCAATCGGTACCGGCAAAACAGCTACGGCCGAACAAGCTCAGGAAATGCATGCGTTTATTCGTAAAACACTTGCTGATAAATACGGTAAAGAAGTTGCGGATAACTGCTCTATACTTTATGGTGGAAGTTGCAATCCTTCAAATGCTAAAGAATTATTCTCGAATACCGATGTTGACGGCGGTCTCATTGGCGGTGCATCACTGAAAGTAGATACTTTCACTGCTATCATCGATGCATTTTAATGAATTAAAATAAAGATAAAAGGCTGCAAAAGTAAGAGAGTTTTCTTATTTTTGCAGCCTTACTGATTAATATGAGCGAATAATGAAAAAGGCCGTATTTTTAATTCCGATATTTTGCGGATTATTTATCCCATCCGTATTTTCGATGCAAACAGCAGTTGCCGATACGTCTATCGTGCAACATCTTACCCGAATAGGAGAAGAGGGGAGGGTACGCATTTTTCAGGATGCGCGTCTGGCAAGTAAACTCAGCCGTAACGCTACTGCGTTTAAGTCTTCGGGAACATTTGTGGGGGAGAATGGTTTACCTTCGTCTTATGTAACAGTAAGTGGTTATCGTATTCAAGTATTTTCAGATAACAACCAGCGTAAATCAAAAGATGAAGCAACTCGTAAAGCAAGTCTTATTCGTAGTTCGGTTCCTGATATAGAGACATATGTGACTTATACTTCTCCTTTTTGGCGTTTGCGGGTTGGAGATTTCAGAACATTTGAAGAAGCGAATGCGAGGATGCGGGATCTAAAAACTGCATTTCCTGAGTTTGCAAAAGAGATGCGTATTGTACGAGAAACTGTACGTATTCCACAGTATGAACCTCTTGATTAAAATATAACGTTATGGAAGAAAGCAATGATAGTCTCACTCCCGAGAAATTGAAAATACGGGAACAATTGGCTTATCATTATAAATGTATATTATCGCTTTTGGGAGAAGATGTCGATCGTGAAGGGCTGATTAAAACTCCCGAACGAGTAGCGAAAGCGATGCAGTTTTTGACTAAAGGGTATGAGCAATCTCCTCAGCAGATTATTTCTTCGGCAATGTTTCGCGAAGATTACCGTCAGATGGTTATTGTGAAAGATATCGATTTTTATTCTTTGTGTGAACATCATATGTTGCCTTTTTTCGGGAAAGCTCATGTTGCCTATATTCCCGATAAATATATTACAGGATTAAGTAAGATTGCACGTATTGTCGAAGTTTATGCCCGTCGTCTTCAGGTGCAGGAACGTATGACGTTGCAAATTAAAGAATGTTTACAGCAAACCTTAAATCCGCTTGGAGTTATGGTTGTAATCGAAGCTCAACATATGTGTATGCAGATGCGTGGTGTCGAAAAACAGCATTCTACAACTACGACGTCTGATTTTACCGGAGCATTTAGGGATCTTAAAACGCGGGAAGAATTTATTTCTCTGATAAAAAAAGGTTCTTTATAAGGGGGCTGTAAAAATTTTGTTCTGTTAAATTATTAACAGCCAAAACATAAGAAAACAATGGTTTGCAAAGGTGAAAAAAATTAGGTAAAGCATTTGCACAACTCAAAATATCGGTTTATATTTGCACTCGCAAATGCGAAAGTAGCTCAGTTGGTAGAGCATAACCTTGCCAAGGTTAGGGTCGCGGGTTCGAGTCCCGTCTTTCGCTCAAAACTTTTTCAGAGGAGGGGTTTTATTTTGTAACGTACTGTGAAATGCGAAAGTAGCTCAGTTGGTAGAGCATAACCTTGCCAAGGTTAGGGTCGCGGGTTCGAGTCCCGTCTTTCGCTCTACGATATCTATTTTGGATAGATGGGCCCAAATGGCGGAATTGGTAGACGCGCTAGTTTCAGGGACTAGTGTTCATTACGAACGTGCAGGTTCGAGTCCTGTTTTGGGCACGCTTCAAAAACAAAGATGTCCGGGTGGTGAAATTGGTAGACACGCTACTTTGAGGGGGTAGTGATCATTACGATCGTGTGAGTTCGAATCTCATCCCGGACACAACTAAAAGGGGACTGTAAGATATTACAGTCCCCTTTTTAATATAATTTTGTTAAAGAAACACCTGTTTTATAATAGTAACAGGTGTTTTTTTATAAGATCATCGGGTTATTTTTTATTGGTAGATTCTGGTTTTAGCCAATGATCGAGCCAACGGAAAAATACACGTTGCCATAAAACTGCATTTTGAGGTTGGGCGACCCAATGGTTTTCGTCTGGGAAGATGAGCAGCTCGGCCGGAATACCGCGTAGCATAGCGGCATCATACGCAGCCATACCTTGAGATGCGAGTATACGGTAATCGCGTTCGCCATGGCTAACCAGAATAGGAGTATCCCATTTATCGACGAATTTATGTGGCGAATTGGCATATGAGCGTTGAGCGACGGGATTATTTTTGTCCCAAAACGGACCTCCTAAATCCCAGTTGGCAAACCACATTTCTTCCGTTTCTACGTATTGTTGTTCGGTATTGAAAATTCCGGCGTGGGCGATAAAAGCTTTAAATCTTTTATTATGATGTCCTGCCAGCCAGTAAACCGAATATCCGCCGAAACTGGCTCCGACGGCTCCCAGGTGGTCGGCATCTACGTAACGTTCTTGTTTTACGGTATCTATGGCCGAGAAATAATCGAGCATGCATTGTCCTCCGTAATCACCGCTGATTTGTTCGAGCCATTCCTGTCCGAATCCATATAATCCTCTACGATTGGGAGCTACTACGATATATCCGTTAGCTGCCATAATTTGCAGGTTCCATCGGTACGACCAAAATTGAGTTACGGGACTTTGAGGTCCTCCTTGGCAATAAAGCAAAGTAGGATATTTTTTATTAGGATCGAAATGAGGTGGGTAAACGATCCAGGTAAGCATTTTTTTGTTATCGGTTGTTCCTATCCATCTTCCTTCTACTTTACCCATATTCAGCTTTTCAAGAATCTCTTTATTCTCGAATGATAATTCACTGACTTTTTTTTCGGGAATATTTATCGAATAAATTTCGTCAGGCATCGATAAAGAGTGGCGCTGGGTAATCAGGAGATCATTTGAAACCGGACAAATAGAGGCATAGTCATAATCACCCTCGGTAACAAGGGTAATTTGTTTTGTTATACGGTCGATACGGAAGATTTGTTCGGTTCCTTTATAAGCACAGATAAAAAACAGGGTATTATTATCTGTTCCCCATTGTAATACATCGAGACTATAATCGAATTTATCGGTGAGATATTGTTTTTCTCCCGTAGTAAGATTCATTACAAACAGCCGGTTTTTATCTGATTCGTATCCATCGCGTTCCATACTCATCCATGCCATATAGCGGCCATCGGGAGATATCCTCGGATTAGTATCGTATCCCATCATTCCTTCGGTAAGATTTTTATCGGTTTTAGATTCGATGTCGTATAAATAAATATCGGAATTTGTAGATAATGCATAAGCTTTTCCGGTTTTTTTACGACAAGTATATGCTATTTTTTTGCTATCGCTTGTCCAGGCGAAATCTTCTATTCCTCCGAAAGGTTTCATCGGGGCTTCATAAGGTTGTCCCTCGAGAATATCCGAAATATTCATAATTTCTTTTCCATTGAAATCGGCTATGAAAGGATGTGGAATTTCTTCTACCCATTCATCCCAGTGTTTATACATCAGATCGTCGATGATACGTCCTGTTGCTTTGGGAAGATCGGGATAAACATCTACAGATCTTTTGCCATATTTGACATTTTGTATAAATACGATCTTTTTGCCATCTGGAGATACAGAGAACCCGTCGATCCCTTTTCCCATATCGGTTATTTGTTTGCGATTACTTCCATCGGCGTTCATAATCCAGATTTGAGAGCTTCCGCTTTCCGATGTCAGAAATGCAATTTGTTCTCCTCCATTCAACCATACGGCATTTTGTTCCGATTTTGATGTGTGCGTGATTTGTTGTTTGTCGCTTCCATCGACATTCATAACAAATAATTCACGATTGCTTTTGTTTTCGGGAACACTTACGTACGTAACACCGAAAAGTATTTTCTGCTTGTCGGGAGATAATTCTGCACCGCTCACTCGTCCGAAGCTCATTAAGACTTCGGGAGTCATGAGTCCGTTTATAATTTCGGGATTATTTTTCCCGATTATCTCATCGGTTCCTTTTCCGGGTGTCTGGCAGGCAGACAATGCAATAACTCCGGCCATAATACATTTGTTTATTAATTGTTTCATTCTGGTATGATAAATTATGATTTATGTGTCCTTTTTTTCTTGCTTTTAGGATTATCAGGTACAAAATCTTTTATCGGATGAGCATTCCCGTACAGACATTGAAGTAAGTCTCGTCGACCCATATTCGACAAGATTTTCTGTATTTCTTTTCTTGATTCGGGTTTGTACCAAAAGAAAAATTGTCTTTGTTTCAGTTTTTCATCACGCGTATGGGCTGTGTATAGTTTTTCTCCGGTATAAGGGTGATATCCGCTATAATAAATTTCGGTTGCCAGTGTCATGGGAGTCGGTGTGAAATCTTGAACTTGTTCGAGGTGAAAATTCATATTTTTAGTAATGGCCGCCAGCTCAGCCATATCTTCTTCTTGGCAGCCGGGGTGACTCGAAATAAAATAGGGAATCAGTTGTTGGCGTAGTCCATTTTCGTTATTTATTCGGTCAAAAGTCTTTTTAAACGATTCGAATTGTTTGAAAGAGGGTTTCCGCATTACCGATAAAACATTATCTGATGTATGTTCTGGAGCTACTTTAAGTCGTCCCGAAACATGGTTGCATATCAATTCTCGTGTATATTGGCTACTGGCATTGTTTATATTTTCATCTTTATTCCGATGTTGTAGTAAGTCATACCGTACACCACTGCCGATAAATGATTTTTTAATGCCTTTTATCGAATCAACCGATCGGTATATATCGAGTAAGGGACGGTGGTCGTTATCGAGATTGGAACAGATTGCGGGATGAATGCAGGACGGCCGTTTGCATTTACGGCAAATATCAGTGTTATGTCCTTTCATTTTGTACATGTTGGCCGATGGTCCACCTAAATCGCTTAGATAGCCTTTAAAGTCGGGCATTTCGATAATTTGTTTTACCTCGTTAAGAATCGACCTTTTCGAACGTGAAGCAATAAATTTCCCTTGATGTGCGGAAATTGTACAAAATGCACATCCCCCGAAACAACCTCGGTGTAAATTTACCGAAAATTTAATCATTTCGTAAGCCGGGATAGTTTTGCCTTTATATCTGGGATGAGGTAAGCGAGTGTACGGTAAATCGAATGAGGCATCGATTTCCGTTTCGTCCATAGGTGGAAAAGGTGGATTAACCAGTAATACTTTATTTCCGCATACTTGCCAAAGTCGGCGTGCTTCGTATTTATTAGATTCTTCCTCAATATATTTGAAATTTTCCGATTGCAGACGTTTATTTTTTAGGCATTCTTCGTGTGAAGCCAGTAATACGTCCGTGTCCGATTCTTTTTCTTTCGGTATTCGGTCTTTTTCTGTTAATACGACAGTCTGTTTTACATCTGTAATTGAGTGGAATTGATCTCCTTTTTGTAATCGGTTTATCAGTTCTTTTATCGGTTTTTCTCCCATGCCGTAAATTAGCATGTCCGCTCCGCTTTCTGTGAGTATGCCTGGCCGCAGACGGTCTTCCCAATAATCATAATGGGTAAGTCTTCGTAATGAGGCCTCTATACCACCGATAACAACAGGTATATGAGGATATATTTTTTTCAGAATCTGGCTATAAACGATAGTCGGGTAATCGGGTCGCATGCCGGGGCGACCATCTGGGGTATAAGCATCGTCGGAACGTAGTCTTTTGTTCGCAGTATAATGGTTGACCATGGAATCCATAGCGCCGGCTGAAATTCCAAAAAAAAGACGGGGTTCTCCCAACTTTCGGAAGTCACGTAAATCATCGCGCCAATTAGGTTGTGGCACGATTGCGACGCGTAACCCTTGGGCTTCGAGTACACGCCCGATAACCGCAGATCCGAAAGAAGGGTGGTCGATGTAAGCGTCTCCTGAAAACAGAATTACATCGGGTCGGTCCCACCCGCGTAGTTCGATCTCTTTTTTAGTTGTTGGTAGCCAATCCTGTAATTTGTATTCTCTCATTTGTCGTTTATTAGCTCAGACCGGTAATTTCGCCGTTTACCACATCGATGTGGTTTGCCGAAGGATTTTTGGGTAATCCCGGCATTCTCATGATATCACCTCCCATTGCGACAAGAAATTCGGCTCCGTTATTAATGATAATGTCATTGATAACAAAGTCGAAATTTTCTTCTAAACCTGTTTTTTTAGGGTCGTTGGTAAATGAAAATTGTGTTTTTGCGATACAAATAGGATAGTGAGTCAGTCCGAGTTTCTCGACAAGTGCCAGCTTTTTCTTGGCCTTATCACTAAAGATGACTTCACCCGCTCCGTATATGTTACGAGCGATTTTTTCTATTTTTATTTTTGGAGCATCTTCGTTAGTATAGGTAAACTGCAGTATCTCCGAGGGATTGTTTTCGATGCATTTCACAGCTTCTTCTGCCAGTTTACGGGCTCCTTCACCGCCTTTGGCAAAAGCGTTGTTCACAGCAAAATGCACATTTTCTTTTCGACAAAAATCTTTTATTATTTCGAGTTCTTCTTCGGTATCATTTGCAAAACGATTTATAGCCACTAATAAAGTTTGCCCGAAAGATTGAAGATTTTTCAGGTGTTTTTTCAAGTTACCTAATCCTCGTTTTACACCTTCGGTGTTAGGCATTTCAATTTCTTTGTCGGGAACTTCTCCGTGGAGTTTTAATCCTTGTAGGGTTGCTACAACTACTGTAAGATCGGGATTTAGGCCTGATTGACGGCATTTTATATTAAAGAATTTTTCGGCTCCGAGGTCAGCTCCAAAACCGGCTTCAGTAATAACATATTCACCGAATGTAAGAGCCATTTTCGTAGCATTTATCGAATTACAGCCATGAGCGATGTTAGCGAATGGACCTCCATGCACAAAAGCAGCTGTATTTTCGGTTGTTTGTACCAGATTGGGGTTTATTGCGTTCTTTAATAGTGCGACAATAGAACCGCCTGTTCCCAGCTCTTTAACAGTGAAAGGGGTATCATCGAAACGATATCCTAATATTATATTGTCGATTCTGCGACGTAGATCATTCAGATCTTTTGCTAAACAAAGGATGGCCATTAGTTCAGAGGCTGGTGTAATATCGAAACCGGCCTCGGCAGGAATCCCGTTTGAATTACCTCCCAATCCGGTTATGATTTGACGAAGGGAACGATCGTTTACATCGAGCACACGTCTCCAGACAATGTTTTTAAGAATATGACCTTGTTCCCGGTTTTGATAAAGGTAATTGTCGAGTAAAGCTGCTATCATATTATGTGCAGAAGTAATCGCATGAAAATCTCCTGTAAAATGCAGGTTGATATCTTCCATGGGAAGTACTTGTGCATACCCTCCTCCTGCAGCCCCCCCCTTTACACCGAAACAGGGACCTAAAGAAGGCTCTCGTAATGCTACAATCGCTTTTTTACCGATTTTATTCAACCCAAGAGCTAAGCCGATACTTACAGTTGTTTTCCCAATTCCTTTCCGTGTAGGAGAAATTGACGTAACCAGTATGAGATGATTTTTTTTTACTTTATTTTCATCGATTAGCTCGGTAGGGACTTTTGCAATATATTTTCCGTAATTGATTACGTCGTCTTCTGAGATTCCTACAGATAAAGCGACCTTTTTAATTTTGCTGAGCTTAGTCTCGCGGGCGATTTCAATGTCAGTTTTCATAATTTTACTTTAATTTTTTGCGGCAAATCTTTCTTCGAGAATGACCAGTTCGTCACGAAGGCGAGCAGCTTCGATAAATTCCATTTTTTTTGCTGCATCAACCATCGCTTTTCGGGTTTTCTCAATCGTTTTCCTCAATTGTTCTTGTGTCATATACTGAATCACGGGATCAGCAGCAATGCTGATGTCGGGATTGAAATCATCGGTGTATAGAGCTTTGTTTTCGGAAATCGATTCACCTGTTTCCCGGTTTAAAACCGAGGTTTTGGCTTTTTGTATTGCCTGTGGTATAATATGATGAGTTTCGTTATAGGCTAATTGTTTTTCTCTTCTGCGATTTGTTTCGTCGATTGTTTTCTGCATGCTTTCTGTTATTTTATCGGCATACATGATAACCATTCCATTAAGGTTACGGGCGGCACGTCCCGCTGTTTGGGTAAGGGACCTGTGCGAACGCAAAAATCCCTCTTTATCAGCATCGAGAATGGCAACGAGGGAAACTTCGGGAAGATCGAGCCCTTCGCGTAATAGGTTTACCCCCACTAAAACGTCATAAAATCCGTTTCGTAATTCGTCTATTATCTTTATTCGTTCGAGAGTATCTACATCAGAATGGATGTAGTTGCAACGTATATCGAGACGCAAAAGATAGGTGTTTAATTCTTCTGCCATTCGTTTGGTGAGAGTGGTGACCAATACTCTTTCGTCTTTTTCGATACGTAATTGTATTTCCTCCAGTAAATCGTCAATCTGATTTAAGCTGGGGCGAACTTCTATTACCGGATCGAGTAATCCGGTGGGGCGTATCACCTGTTCTACGATAATCCCTTCGCTCTTTTCGAGTTCATAATCAGCTGGTGTTGCGCTTACGTAAATGACTTGTCGGGCCATTTCTTCGAATTCGGGAAACTTCAGAGGTCGATTATCTATTGCTGCCGGCAACCTGAAACCATATTCTACGAGATTCGATTTTCGGGAGAAATCCCCTCCGTACATAGCTCGTATCTGAGGAATCGTTACATGGCTTTCGTCAATGATGACAAGAAAATCTTTCGGAAAATAATCCATTAGGCAAAAGGGGCGTGTGCCGGCTAATCTTCCGTCGAAATAGCGGGAATAATTTTCTATTCCCGAGCAATGCCCTACTTCCCGTATCATTTCGAGGTCATAAGTGACTCTTTCCTGTAACCGTTTTGCTTCGAGTTGTTTACCGATAGAATTAAAATATTCTACCTGTTTCCCCAAATCGATCTCGATTTCACCGATAGCTCTGTCGATACGTTCTTTAGTCGTTACGAAAAGATTTGCCGGATATATTTTATATTCGTTAAATATCGAAAGAGTATGACCGCTTATCGGGTCTACACTTTCGATCGATTCGATTTCTTCTCCCCAGAATATGACCCGGATAATCGTATCGGCATAGGCGAGAAATATATCTACCGTATCGCCTTTTACTCTAAAATTACCCCGGTCGAGTTGTATTTCATTGCGAGAGTAGAGACTATCTACCAACATCCTGAGAAACCGATTACGTTCTATGCTCATGCCTGTTTTCAATTCTATGACGTTGCTGTGAAAATCTTCTGGATTTCCGATACCGTACAGACACGATACTGAAGATACTACAACGACATCTTTTCTTCCCGAAAGTAACGAAGACGTAGTGGAAAGACGTAGTTTTTCTATTTCGTCATTAATAGCAAGGTCTTTTTCGATATAAGTATCGGTCGTAGGAATGTATGCCTCAGGCTGATAATAATCGTAATACGAGACGAAATACTCGACAGCATTATCTGGAAAGAAATTTTTAAATTCTCCGTAAAGTTGTGCTGCTAAGGTTTTGTTGTGGCTTAATATCAAGGTCGGTTTTTGTACTTTCTCGATCACATTGGCCATCGTAAATGTCTTCCCCGAACCCGTAACACCGAGTAGGGTTTGGTACGGAATACCGTCATTTATGCCCCGGCTGAGTTCTTCTATGGCTTCAGGCTGGTCTCCGGTAGGTTTGTATGGTGATACGATCTTAAATTCCATTCGTGACAATCAGCGTTTGGAGTCGGGAATAATAAAAATGGAGATGATGTAAGTTAATGTTAACGGAATGATACCGGTAATAAAAGCAATCAGTATAGTAACCAACCGTACTACAGTCGGGTCTACATTGAGGTATTCGGCAATGCCGCCGCAAATACCGGCTATCATCCTATTCGACGATCGGGTTAATTTTTTTTCGCTCATAATTTTTCTATTTATTTAAATGCGAATATACTAAAAAAAGAAGATACCGGAGTTCTTTTTTAAGTGATTTAAGAAGAAAGGGAAAAAGATAAAAATCAGATTTTGTAGATTAGTATTTTTTATATCATTTTCCTTATATATTATAACTTTTTGATGGCTAAATGCCGGTAATACGGCCTTTTTTTATTTCCTTTGTGCAAAATAGGAATTTAAATCATAAAATAAACAGGAATAGAGAATACCATGATCTGGAATGAAACGATGGAGTGCATGAAGCGTGACGACATGCGTAAATTGCAAGGAATAAGACTGAAAAAGACCGTTGAACGTGTATATCATAATACTCCTTTTTATCGAAAAAAAATGCAGGAAGTCGGATTGACTCCCAACGACATAAATAGTATCGACGATATCGTTAAACTCCCATTTACTACAAAACAGGATTTACGGGATAATTATCCTTTTGGGTTATTTGCAGTCCCTATGTCAGAAATCGTTCGTTTGCATGCATCTTCTGGGACGACAGGAAGACCGACAGTAGTCGGTTATACTCGGCAAGATCTTGTAACTTGGGCCGAAGCAGTGGCAAGGTGTCTTTCGGCTTATGGTACCGATAAGAATGATATATTTCATGTTTCGTATGGATATGGTTTATTTACAGGCGGTTTGGGACTTCATTATGGAGTTGAGAATCTGGGAGCGACTGTGATTCCGATGTCGAGTGGTAATACGGCGAAGCAGATACAATTGATGCATGATTTTGGCCCTACAGCTATAGCCTGTACCCCTTCGTATGCTTTATATTTGGCTGATGCAATACGGGATTCGGGTATACCGAGAGAAGAGTTTAAGCTGCGTGTAGGTATGTTCGGTGCAGAACCCTGGACCGAAAATATGCGAAAAGAAATAGAGACAAAACTCGGAATTAAAGCATACGATATATATGGCTTAAGTGAAGTGATGGGGCCTGGAGTTTCACATGAATGTGAATGCCAGAATGGTGCCCATATCAGTGAAGACCATTTTTATCCCGAGATAATCGATCCTGATACTTTCGATCCTGTAGCCCCCGGTCAACAGGGAGAATTGGTTTTTACAACGATTACAAAGGAAGGTTTGCCTTTATTGAGATATCGAACAAAAGATCTTTGTTCTTTGATCTATGATAAATGCGAATGCGGTCGGACAACTGTGCGAATGACTCGTATCAAAGGTCGAAGTGACGACATGCTAATAATACGCGGTGTGAATGTATTCCCTTCTCAAGTTGAAAGTGTAATTCTCGAATTAGAGGAATTCGAGCCTCATTATATGTTAGTCGTAGACCGTAAAAATAACCTCGATACGTTAGAGGTGCAGGTAGAAGTACGGGAAAATTATTATTCTGATGAGATAAGCCAAATGATGGAATTAAAAAAGAAAATCGGCCACCGTTTACAAAGCGTATTGGGTTTGGCTGCTACGATAAAGCTGGTAGAACCGCGTAGTTTGGCTCGGAGTGAGGGTAAGTCGAAACGGGTTATCGACAATCGTAAGATGGAATAAAGCGTTCTTCCGGTTGATGAGCCATGATATAAATATGTCTTATTAAAAATATACAGATATGATTATAAAACAGTTATCGGTATTCCTCGAAAATAAGGCGGGGCGTATAAATGAAGTGACTACGGTGCTTGGTGAGGCGGGTATAAATTTATCGGCGTTCAGTATGGCTGAAAATGCTGAATTCGGTATTTTGAGGGTTATCGTATCCGATCCTGATAAAGCGTATAAGATATTAAAGGAAAATCATTTTGCCGTAACCCTTACCGATGTGGTTTGCCTGAATTGTCCGAATACTCCGGGTGCCCTTTCTAAAGCATTGGGATACCTTTCTGAGGCAGGTGTTTTTATCGAGTATATGTACGCATTTGCGTCGGGAGATGTGGCACACATCGTTATACGGCCTAATAATATTGAAAATTGTATAGAAGTGTTGCATAGCCATAGTCTCGAATTAATGGCTGCACATCAATTATATCGGTTATGAAAAGCGACGGTGAAAAACCGTATTGTTAATGTTGTGCAAGGTGAGAGCCGTAATTCCGTTAAAATTCATTTTTTTGTTTTTGTTATTCAAACGTATTTCCTACATTTGCACAATTATTAAAGCATATGATGAAAAAAACTCTGTATTTACTGGTTCTGGTTCTGTGCATTACATCGTGCGGAGAGTATAATAAAATACTCAAAAGTACAGATAATGATCTGAAATACGAATACGCAAAAAAATATTTCGACCAGAAAAAGTATTCGAGAGCATATACCTTATTATCTGATTTGGTTACACCTTTTAAAGGAACCGATAAAGCAGAAGAATCGTTGTATCTTTTGGCACGCAGTTATTTCTTAGCTAAAGATTATGTTACTTCTGGAGAATATTTTACTACATACTATAAAAGTTATCCGAGAGGGCAATATGCCGAGTTGGCTCGTTTTTATGCCGGCTACGGTTATTATCTCGATTCTCCCGAGGCTCGTCTCGATCAATCGGGGACTTATAAAGCGATCGATGAATTACAGATGTTTCTCGAATACTATCCCAATAGTGAAAAAGCAAAAGAAGCACAGGATATAATCATAGAACTTCAGGAGAAACTGGCCGAAAAAGAACTTTATAGTGTACAGCTATATTATAATTTGGGATTCCTGATGGGGAAAAACAATTATGAGGCTGCCGTTATAACGGCTCAGAATGCTCTCAAGGATTATCCGTACTCGAAATATAGTCAGGATTTCTCTTTTCTGATTTTAAAATCGAAATACGAAGAGGCCCTGCATAGTATCGATGCAAAGAAGGAAGATCGTTTTAGAGAAGTAATAGATGAATATTACGGTTTTGTAAATGATTATCCCGACTCTCCCAATATGAAGGAGGCGAAGAAGATATTCAGTGTAGCGAATAAATATGTTAAAGATTAATCGAATATAATAATGGATTACAAAAAGACCAATGCGCCAACTAACACCGTAACACGTGATATGATGGCTTTGTCCAGTGATACGGGCAATGTATACGAAACGGTGGCAATTATCGGTAAGAGAGCTAATCAAATAGCTGTCGAAATGAAAGCTGATCTCGAGAAAAAATTACAGGAGTTCGCTTCTTTTAATGATAACCTCGAAGAGGTATTTGAAAATCGTGAGCAGATCGAAATTTCGAGGTATTATGAAAAACTTCCTAAACCGACGTTGATCGCAACTCAAGAGTACATAGAGGGACGGGTATATCATAAGAATCCTGCAAAAGAAAAGGAAAATCTTTAATTATAGTCTGTTTTCTCGTAATGATATTTTCAAAGGCTGCATTTTTATGCGGCCTTTGTTTTTTCCAGAAGGTAGAATCGGTTTTGTAAAAAGGCATATTTGAAAATCTCGTTTAGAAATTGTAGATTTGTATAATCGTATTAAAATGCATATATAAATATTTAACCATGTCCGATTTCAGACTGAAGGTTTTTATCAGTGTAGCGAAAAATTTGAGCTTTACAAAAGCTTCGAAAGAACTTTTTGTTAGTCAACCTGCGATAACGAAACATATACAGGAATTGGAAACCCAATATCAGGTTTCTTTATTCGAAAGATTAGGGAATCGGATAAAATTGACTAAAGCGGGGGAAATATTGCTCGAACATAGTGAGCGTATTATTGATGATTACAAACGACTCGAATATGAGTTGAATTTGTTGCATAACACTCATTCGGGAGAGTTGCGTTTAGGAGCAAGTACTACAATTTCACAATATGTAATTCCGGCATTATTAGCATGTTTTCTTGAAAAATTTCCAAATGTCAGACTTTCTTTATTGAGTGGTAATACCCGAGAAATAGAGTCCGCTCTTGCCGAACATCGTATCGATTTGGGAGTAGTTGAGGGAATTCAGCGTACAACCGGAATGAAATATATGCCCTTTATGGAAGACGAACTGGTACTCATAACCAGTACTCGAAGCCGATTATCACGGTTCGATGAAATTAGTTTGTATGATTTGCCCGGAATTCCATTGGTTCTTCGGGAGAGAGGTTCGGGAACGCTCGATGTTTTTGAATCTGTTTTACAGCAATATGCGATAAAGCTTTCCTCATTAAACGTACAAATGTTTTTGGGAAGTACCGAAAGTATAAAGAATTATCTCGAATATTCAGACTGTATGGGTGTTGTTTCGATCAGGGCATTGCAGCAAGAACTTACAGCTGGAAAATTTAAAATTATCGAACTGAAAGAGGCACGTATCAATAGACAATTTTGTTTTGTACAACATTATGGGCAGGAGGCCGGACTTGCTTCTGCATTTATGCAGTTTGCATCTCATAATAAAAAGTTGTAAATTTATTCATATTTGAATTTCAATAGAGGTTCAGAAACCGTTTCTTTGAGTGTTGTACCTTGCATATTGGCTACAAGTTGCGATATGTTGATAATAGGGAGAGGATGATTTTCGTAGTAGCTACCTTGCGTACGTAAAGCGAGCATGCCTCTTAACGATCCGATCGAAACTCCGGCCATAATGGTAAGCAGTTCGGGGCTTATAACCAGCCATTCGTGTTTTACGCGGGTAAGTTCGTCGAGATTGGCGACATCGAACAAAGTCGCGATCTTATAATCCAATACAGGATGAGGATTTCTTTTATTGCCTGTATAATAGAAGAGGCCCAGTTCGAGGGTAATGGTGTGATTGTCGAGCTCGGGGATCGGTTTTATCGAAAGCCTTACATTTATTTCTCCTACGGGTTTTTCATTTTTTTCTTTAAGAAAATCGATAAATGATATTTCTCTGATATTCAATATTCTTATGTGCATTGCTATCCTGTCCATACGATAATATGTTTATTTAAGAGAAACAACTGAATTGGAAATATGTTTGTTCGGTTTTTATATATATAAATTGAATTTTGCAAAGTATTTCATTGATGAAAGCGATAATTAAGATATAAGTATGTTAAAAATCTGCGGTAAATTTGGCAAAATGGCCTGTCATACAAAAGTGGAATAAATAAAGGCTATATAGTGGATGTTTTGGAGTATAAACTTATTTTCTCCTCATTTTAATTTCATTACAAAATCTAATGTATAAATTTGTTACATGAAAATTCTTATTGTAGAAGACGAGCCCTCTTTAAGAGAGATAATGCAACGGGCTCTTATTCAGGAACGGTATGTAGTAGAAGCTGTCGGCACATTTTCCGAAGCTGATGCTAAAATTGCGGGATACAGCTATGATTGCATCTTGCTCGATATAATGTTGCCCGATGGCAATGGTCTTAAATTACTCGAACGTATAAAGGAATTACGTAAACGTGAAAATGTAATTATAATTTCGGCTCGCGATTCTCTTGAAGATAAAGTTTTGGGATTGGAGCAAGGGGCCGACGATTATCTTCCCAAGCCATTTCATACAGCTGAACTCAAAGCTCGTATTAAAAGTGTTTTACGTCGTGGACGAAGTGGGGGAGAACTTGTACTTTCGCAAGGAAATGTTTCTCTCGAACCGGAAAGTCGGCGGGTGACGATAGACGGGAAAGATCTTCCTTTACTTAAAAAAGAATTCGATATTCTTTTTTATTTCATGCAACGTCCCAATCATTTGGTAGATAAGTCGGTGTTAGCAGAAGCTGTATGGGGAGATCATGCCGACCAGGCAGACAGTTTTCATTTTGTGTATTCCCAAATGAAAAACTTACGACATAAACTTATCGAAGCCCGGGCAACGGTTGAAATAAAAGCTATATACGGATTTGGGTACAAACTTGTTTCTTCGGAATCTTAAATAATTCTATGTCTTTATGAAACTAATCTATCGTGTCGCTTTACGTCTTTCGGTAGTCTTGTTGCCTCTTATCGCATTATGGGCTGTATTATTTTATTTTACAATGATAGAGGAAATTAACGACGAAGCCGATGATTCTCTCGAAGATTATTCGGAACTGATTATTATACGAATGCTTGCCGGACGAGAATTACCCTCACTTAATAATGGTTCGAACAATAGCTATTCGATTACTCCGGTAAATAAAGCATATGCCGATTCCCATCCTCATATCGATTATTATGATGCTGAAGTATATATCCCTGAGAAAGAAGAAACAGAGCCGGCTCGTATTCTTACTACTATTTTTATGGATAATCAGGGAGTTTATTATGAATTGAAAGTAGCGACCCCTACTTTCGAAAAAGATGATCTTCTCCGGGCAATTCTGTATTGGATAGTAATTCTTTATTTTTTGCTACTGATAGTGATAATCGGAGTAACCTTATGGGTATTCCACAGGAGTATGCGTCCGTTATATGATTTGTTGCATTGGCTCGATAGTTATATGCCGGGAAAGAAAAATACACTCATACCCGATAATACACGTATACCCGAATTTCGAAAGTTGAATGCAGCCGCTCAACAGGCGGTCGACCGTTCTGAAGAACTTTTTGAACAGCAGAAACAATTTATCGGGAATGCATCTCATGAATTGCAGACTCCGTTGGCTGTTTTAGGTAATCGTCTCGAGTGGTTATTGGATAATACAGAGCTTACCGAGGAGCAAATGAATGAACTTTTTAAAATGCAACGCACATTATCTCATATTATAAAGCTTAATAAAACTTTATTGTTTCTTTCGAAGATAGAGAATGGCCAATTTCCTGAAAATGATGATATCGATATTGCTTCGATGATAGGTAACCAGATTGAAGTGTATGATGAGATTTATGCATCGCGTAAAATTGTATGTGAAACCGATATTTCGGGATCTTTTATAGTAAAGATGAATGAATCTCTGGGAACTACTCTGGTTACGAATTTGATAAAAAATGCATATGTACATACACCGGAAGGCGGTAATATAAAAATAACTGTAAACAACAGGACATTAAGTATCGAAAATGATGGAAATTATGCACTCGATGCTGAACGTATTTTCGATCGTTTTTATCAGGGAAATAAAAAAGAAGGTTCTACCGGGTTAGGTTTATCTCTGGTCAACTCGGTCGTCAGGTATTACGGGCTACATATCGAATATCGTTTTTCTCGGGGGCGACATTGTTTCACTGTAGTTTGGCCATGATTTAAATATAAAAAAAGTTAATTTATTGAGGCGATCCGAAAATTACAAATTCATTTTAAAATCATGTTTCAATTTTGTTCCAGTAATTAAAAACAGAGTTTAATAAATAAAATTTGAAATGTTATGAAAAAGATCATGTTTATTTCAGTTGTCTTATTGATGTTCGGTATTACATTCGCTCATGCAGATAATGACAAACCCATAACTGTAGATCAGTTACCTCAGAAGTCCCAACAATTTATAAAACAACATTTCCCGAAAGAAAAGGTGGCTTTTGCGAAATTGGAACGCGATTTTCTCGAAACGAAATATGAAGTGGTATTCACTAATAGTTCCAAAGTGGAATTCCTGAAAAATGGCGATTGGAAAGAAGTCGACTGTAAATATTCTACAGTACCTGTTGCGATTATACCTTCTCAAATAATGAAATATATCAAGCAAAATTATCCGGATGTATCTGTTGTTCAAATCGACCGCGATAAACGGGATTATGAAGTAAAACTTACAAACGGACTCGAATTGACCTTCGATCTTAAATTCAATCTGATTGATATCGACGATTAATTGCTTAAAATTATAAAAACATCCCGTGGAATATTTCCACGGGATGTTTTTATTTAGACATAGTCTTGTGTATATATAAATAGGTCGGATTTTATGGGGAAAAATAAGATAATTTTTTGTCTTTGGATATCGGTCTTATTTTTCGGTTTTTATATTTATCTTTGGTTGTAAATAAGAAGATTATTTTATGCGGTTAGATTGTAATATTTGGAAAGTCTCGACATTGGTATTGCTTTTCTTTTTTATATTGGTAGGAGGCTTGTATATATATAAATATAATGTATGGAGTACCCCTTTTGAAATTGTCGATGAATTGGGTGGAAATATTTTTCCGTCGGCGGTTTTATCGGTAGCCGTTACCGATACGGTGATCGTAATGCCTGCAGATACTCCATATCTGGGAAATCCGAAATCTTGCATAGCGATAAAAGTAAAATCGGGGAAAGTGAATAGTAAATTACGTATTAAGGTATCTGAAACGCCTTTTTTTAGCGAATCGGTGTCGGAGTTTATTTTACCGAAGTCGAAAACCGAATATTTGGTTTATCCCGATATCGTGTGGAAGTATCAGGCTTTAAAAGATAATATACAACCGACTCCGGTAAGTGTGGCGATAGGAGCCGAACTGAATTCTGAGAATTTAGGTCAGAAAGTACGCACGTTTTCGGTGAGGAGTATTAATGAGTGTCTTTTAGGGTATAACGATTCGAAACAGCATTTTCACGAAACCGGTATATTTTTTGCAGCATATGTAAATGAAGATCATCCGATGATCGATGTCATATTGAGAGAGGCTCTGAATACCCGTATTGTAAATCGCTTTTTAGGTTATCAACTCGGAAAAGACAGTTCGGTCGATCGGCAGGTTTATGCAATTTGGAATGCGTTGCAAAAAAGAAATTTTAAATATAGTTCGGTATCGATTTCGAGTCTCTCTTCAAATGTGATTTATTCGCAGAGGGTACGTTTATTCGATGATGCGATAAAGTCTTCCCAAATAAATTGTGTCGATGGCAGTGTGTTATTCGCTTCTTTATTGAGAGCGATAAATATAGATCCTATATTAGTGCGCATGCCTGGGCATATGTTTGTAGGGTATTATCTTGATAAAAAACATACTCGTAAAAATTTTCTCGAAACGACTATGATCGGGGATGTAAATCTCGATGAATTTTTTCCCGATGAACAAATCGATTCTACAATGGTCGGTAAATCTCAGAATCAGATATCCCGGCTTACTTTCGATAAATCGAAGGAGTATGCCAACCAAAAATATGAACAAAACAAGAAAAATATAGAAGCTCGTAAAAAATTTTATATGTATCTCGAAATATCAAAGGCGGTGAGACGAGATATTCAACCTATAGCCAGATGATATTCGAGTATGTTTTTAACTGTTTATTTATTTCGTGCCGGTTAGTGTTTTGCATTTATCAGAATCCGAGTTCTATTTGGAAACGCAGCATCCAGCGGCTATATTGGGGGTCGATGGCCTGTTTCTTATAGTTAAAGGAGGCGTCGGCTTGTATTTTTAGGCTGTGACCGATCAGATAGCGGGTAACACCGAATGTACTTTGATTATAAAAATTATATCCCACTAAGTTTTTTACATCGTCGTCGGGTAACAATGTAGAATTTCGCAATGCGATTTCCCAGTTTTTTGGGAAGAGATAACTGGTTTGTATGTTTACCCCTTTACCGGCATAAATATATTGATTTTCTACATTATGTAATACGGGGCTTTTGCATAATCGACCCATTAGGTCGGTATAAAAGGCAAAGCCGTTGTATTTAAAAATGAAATCGAAAAAGTAAGAAGAAATATTGCGTGACATGTTGTTTTCGATCAGTGCCCCGTTTTGACCTTGAACCCGTTTTGCACGATCGTTATAGCTAAAGGCTCCGGCAAGAAGTATCTTAGGAGTCTGTTCTCGTTCGAAATCACCTTCAGCGATATCACCCATCGATTTGAATCGGCCAAGAGGGAATAGCTCGAGACGCCCCGTATAGGCAAGACCGCTTTTTGAAGAAGATACCCAATTACGGCCTTCACCTAAAGTAACCGAGCCTCTTATGCCGATATTAAAATCGGAAAAGAGCCGTTTGTTATATTCTCCGAAGATACCGAAATCCCGGTCGAGATTAAACTCGGAATTGACGATAGACCGATCAACGAATTGCAATGCGCTCGATGAGTTGATTCGGGCTCTGTTTGCTTTTATTTTTGTTTGTCCGAAACCTATGTTCCATGTAGGTGACGGTATATAATAAATCATGGCGTCACGTACGAAATTCATATTTCCGTTGGGGAGAGATTTCGTGTCGTAAGGAGTAAAACCTAATTGTATCGAGTAGGTTAGTTTAGGAGAATATACATACCCATCGAATCTCAATCTGAGTCGTTTTACTTGTGCTTCGATATCGGTGTTGGAAAATTTTTTGTCGAAAGTAGCGCTTACCATATTTTGCATTCGGATACGCATGGTTATCTTGTAACTTTCGTTTTTAGGCTGAAAGGTAATCCCTTTACCGACTTCGATATTAGGCATATTTCTGATTTTATCTACCAACGACTCTTTCTCTTTCGGGTCGATAAGAAGACTGTCATTGTCGTAATTAACAGAAGCTGTCGCATTTATACTACAGATTAAATAAAATAAGAGAAGGAGATTGCATTTTGAATGTGCCTGCATGTAAAACTGTTTTAAAGGTTTTTATCTGTTGCGCAAAATTATGTCTTAGGTATTATAAAGATGTTTAATATATATTACATTTATGTTACGGTATATTTTAGGTAAACCTATTTGCAAGGTTATTGTTTATTTTGTAAAAGAAATAAATATATTTGGCATTTAAAAATATTTTGTAATGGATAATAAAAAAATAAAGATCGTTATTTCTGGAATAGGTGCGGTAGGTGGTTATTACGGAGGAATGCTGGCTGCATTTTATAAAAATTCGGAAGATGTGGAAATTATATTTATTTCGAGAGGAGCCAATCTTGATAAAATACGGAAAGAGGGATTGATGATTGAAATGTCCGATAAAAAGATTGTTGCTGTTCCTATGTTAGTAACCGATAAACCGGAGTCTGCCGGTGTTGCCGATTATTTGATTTGTTGTACGAAATCGTATGATCTCGATGATAATCTGAAAGAACTCGAGCCGGTTATAGGTCAACAGACAATTATATTGCCTTTATTGAACGGAGTGAATATCTCAGAGCATATACGGACTCTTCTCCCTGGAAATGATGTTTGGGAAGGTTGTGTCTACATTGGTGCACGATTAAGAGAGCCGGGTGTCGTTTCATTATTTTCAAATAAAGAAATGTTGTTTTTCGGAGGAAAAGAGGATCATGATCGACAAAAACAGTTCGTAAAGATATTGACAGATGCCGGTATAAATGCGGTAAATCCCGAGGATATTACAGTACGTATCTGGAAGAAATTTTTTATGATATCGATAGCGGCTACTATAACCGCTTATTATGATGATAATATTGGGAATGTGTTAAAGAATCATTCCGATGATTTCGATTCTTTGGGCAGAGAATTGTTGAATGTTGCCCGGGCAAAAGGGATAGATCTGCCGGCTGATATCATAGATAAATCTGTAAAAGCACAATCGATGATGCCGGTGGGGGCTACGACATCGATGCATACCGATTTTAAGAAAGGGGGGCGTAACGAATTGGAAACCTTAACCGGGTATGTCGTGCATTCTGCTGCCGATATGGGAATTTCTGCCCCGTTATATACTGCTATGTATCAGGCCCTGAAAAAGAAATTGTAATTATTTGTTTGTTTCCTGTGAAATAATCTCTCGGTGGCTTAGTATTTTATAAATTTCTTGTTGTGCCCGTATGCGTTTGGGATTATCGTTTTGAACATATATATTATTCAAGTGTTCGTCTATATGACAGGCTTGAACATTGTCTTGTAATTGAATAGACAGGATTTCGATAATTTCTTTTTTCCAACGGGAAGAAAGTATGGGAAATGCTGTCTCGATACGTCTCGATAAATTCCTTTTCATCCAGTCGGCTGAGGTAAGATATATTTCTTCTTTACCTCCGGCATAAAAATACCAGACGCGTGCGTGTTCGAGGAACTCGTCGATAATACGTGTTATCGTAATGTTTCGGCTATATGGCTGATTAGGGATGAGACAGCAAATACCTCTTACAATGAGGTCTATTTTCACACCTGCTTCACTGGCATCATATAATTTATTAATCATCTCCTGATCTTGTAAGGCATTCATTTTAAGTATAATGTATGCTTTTTTCCCTTCCTTTGCAGCCTTAATTTCCCGGTCTATTTTGGCATTCAGTTCAGGTAACATATTATATTGGGCTACTAATAGCGTTGAAAATTCGGCCGGTACATTTTTCCCTTCGAGAATTTCAAACAAGCGGTTTAGTTCACGAATGATATTCGTATCGTAAGTAAAAAGCCCCATGTCGGAATAAATTTTGGCCGTTTTTTCATTGAAATTTCCGGTACTTAAGAAAGCAAAACTTTTTTCTATATTGTTTCCGCCGTCTGTTCTCCGAAGGACGAGTGCTACTTTGGCATGTACTTTTAATCCGGTCATGCCGTAAATGATATTTATGCCGGCCTGTTTCATCAGTTCGGCAGTAGCAATATTGTTTTCTTCATCGAAACGGGCTTTCAGCTCTACATAAACAGTTACTTTTTTCCCGTTTCTCGCCGCTGTGATAAGAGAATTTATAACGTCGGAGTTTTCGGCGACCCGGTACTGAGTAAGTTTTATTTCTTCTACTTTGGGATCATAGGCCGATTCCATAAGAAAACGTATCAGGTAATCGAACGATTGATATGGGAAATGCAATAGCATATCATGATTTTTGATGACCTTGAATATAGAACCTGACCGATCGAATTCAGGAACACGCAGTGGAGTGGGAGATTTACGAGTAAGTTCTTTTTCGGTCGGATTGGGTAGTTTTATCAAGTCTTCGAGTGTCAGATATCTTCCTGCGGGGATGCATTGTTCCATGGGTATGTTATAAGCCTCACAAAGATACCTGAGCATATCTTCCGGCATCATGGCGTTATAAACCATACGGTTGGTACTTCCTGTTTTTCTTTTTTTTACCCTTTTCTTTATTTCTTCTACGACTTGTTCTTTTTTGACGGATTCGATCGAGAAATCGGCATCTCTCGACACGCGGATACTGAAATACGAGTCGACCTTGAATCCTGGAAAAATAATATCTAAATGCATTCCGATAGCATCGTCGATAAATATCAGATAATGATTTGCATTATAAGGAGGAAGAGTAATAAATCTGGGAACCTTAGAAAATGGAATCTTAATAAGGGCGTATTGTGGATCTTTTTCGACAGAACCATTTTTTTTGCGCTTAAAAAGTTTTATGGCGAGATAAAGCCGATTGTCTCTAAGAAACGATCTGATATCGTCTTTTTCAATTAAGACCGGCTGTAAAAAAGGGAAGATTTCATCCAAAAAATATTGCTGTATAGCGTTTTTATGATTTTCTATAACCGGTTGTCCCTGATATAATATGATATTGTTATGTTCGAGATCGGGAAGTATTTCTTCTGCAAATATTTTTGAGAATTCTGCAACCTGGCGGCTTACTTCCGAATTTATTTCATTCAGTGTTTGACGGGCTTTTTTTCGGTCTTCTTCACATATTTCCTGGTCATATGCGTTGAGGCGATGCTCTGAAATACGGATACGATAGAATTCTTCGAGATTCGACGAATAGATAGATAAGAATTTAATACGCTCGAATAACGGTATCTCCTTATTTCGAGATTCTAGCAAGACTCTTCTGTTAAAAGAAAGCCAACTGATATCACGTTTAAAGTATCTACGCAATGTTTCCATGATCCGAAGGGGTTTATCATCGTAACGTAAATATAGCCATTTTTTATTTTTTTAGTATCAAAAAGATAAATATTTCTCGGTATTATAATGTAAAGTTCTCTTTTTTAACGTTTCACGAACCTTTATTTTGAATATTCGGAAAAAAATCGTAATATAGCATCGTTTATTAAAAGAAACGAAGGTGGAACACAAACAATTTATCGAAGAGTTACAAAAGCGTCTGGGGATGTCTCGAAAAGATGTCGATGGCCTTTTATCCGATACATTACAAATTATAAAAGAACGTAGTGTAGTAATGGACTCTTTTGCGATTCAGGGTTTCGGTACTTTTGAACCTCGCAAACGGGCCGAACGGGTATCCGTAAATCCTGCTACCGGGAAAAGAATGCTTATTCCCCCTAAAATCGTGCTTACGTTTAAGCCGGGCACATTGATTAAAAACAAATTAAAAGAAAGTACAGATAATGAACAGTAAAATATCCTTACCGGAGTTGGTCGATTTGTTATCGCAAAAGTCGGGCCGTACTAAAAAAGATTCGGAATCGTTTCTGAGGGAACTGTTCGGATTGGCATTGGATGTGTTGTTGTCTGAAGATTTTTTGAAAATAAATGGCTTGGGTATATTTAAGCGGGTGTGGGTGGAAAAACGCAGTAGCATAAATGTGCAGACAGGTTTGCCTTATGAAATTCCGGGACATTATAAATTGTCTTTTGTTCCTGATAAGAGTATGCGTGATGCTGTAAATGCACCGTTTGCTTTTTTTGAGTCGGAAATATTACCGGATGATTCACCTTTGAATGTGACCGGAACGGTACAGGAAGAAGCTGAAGTTTCAGCAGAAAACGATTCTCCTGTTGAAGTACGAATAACTGAGAATGAAAAGGAGGTTATTGAAGAAGAATTTAAGTTTGAGACCGTTAAAAATATAGAGCCGGAAAAGATCGAAAGTTCAAATATGGAAGTTCCTGAAGAAGATCTGGAAATAAAGGAAGATGAAGTTGTGAAATCGGTGGAAGGGAGAGAAGCTGTCTTTACCGAAAGAGAAGACGAAATTTCTGAAGATGAAAAAGAAATGGAAGAAGAATATTCTGCCGTTTCTTCGCGATATAAAGGCCGGGTTAATTTTTGGGCCGGATTTCTTACGGCCTCTGTTATAATTATTGCCTGTATTTTGTTGTTTATATATTTTCAGGGATATGAAAATGAGCGAAAAGTAAATGTTGCTATTGATCCTGTAACGGTGACTATTAAAAAACAAAATGAAGATGCCGACAAAAACAAAGATACCGTTTCACTTGTTGGTACTTTAGTAACAGATTCGATAAAAACAACAGCGGTTGTAAAAGATAGGAATGTGGTAGTTGCCGGTAAAGGGCAAGATATTGGTGCAACGGCAATACAGGAAAGTGAGACTGAAAAAGCCGGACTAATGAATGTTGATAAACGGCAGACGACTGAAAGTAAAATTAGACAAGATGTAGTTACCGAGGTTGTGCGTCCTGGAGTATTCCTGACGACGATTGCATTAAAACATTATGGGAATAAGGCTTTTTGGGTATATATTTATCGTGAAAATAAGTCGGTTATACCCAACCCCAATCACGTTCCGGTGGGAACAAAGTTGATAATTCCCGAAAAATCGAAATACGGGATAAATGCTGATGATAAAAATGCGATAGAAAAAGCGAAAGCATTAGCTACGGAAATACTGTCGGAATATGAGTAGAATTGCAATAAATAAGTCGTCTAACCATTTTAAGGCGGCTTATTTTTTAATAATAACTTAGCCTTTTTTAACTCTTGAAGTGTTAAAAGTAAAGACTTCGTGGCTAATTTTGCATTCTATCTTCAAGGTCTGAATTAAATACGATAATAACTTATTTTTAAAACTAAAATAATATGGGTCAAACAGTAGATATTCGGGAACTTAATGAGTTGATTGCTAGTAAGAGTTCTTTTGTGAATATGATTACACAAGGTATGGATCAGGTAATCGTTGGTCAGAAACATTTGGTAGATTCTCTGATGATAGGCCTTCTTTCTAATGGACATATCTTGCTCGAAGGGGTTCCGGGTCTGGCAAAGACTCTCGCTATTAAAACATTGGCGTCTTTAGTCGATGCAAAATATAACCGAATACAATTTACCCCCGACTTGCTTCCTGCCGATGTGGTAGGTACGATGGTGTACAGTCAGGCGAAAGAAGAATTTGTGGTAAAAAAAGGACCTATTTTTGCTAACTTCGTATTGGCGGATGAAATAAACCGTGCACCGGCAAAAGTACAAAGTGCTTTACTCGAAGCAATGCAGGAACGTCAGGTGACGATCGGCGAAACTACATACAAGTTAGATGATCCTTTTCTCGTGATGGCGACGCAGAACCCGATCGAGCAGGAAGGTACTTATCCGTTACCTGAAGCTCAGGTCGATCGTTTTATGCTGAAGGTCGTAATCGGGTATCCGAAGAAAGAGGAAGAAAAAATGATCATAAGACAGAATATTTCGGGAGATCGTCCTTCGATACAGCCGGTTATAAAATCTGAAGAAATTATTGAAACACGAGATATCGTGCGTAAGGTTTATATCGATGAAAAGATAGAAAAATATATTGTAGATATAGTTTTTGCTACTCGTTTCCCACAGGATCATGGGTTAAATGAGCTGAAAGAAATGATCTCATTCGGAGCATCTCCTCGTGCTTCTATTAATTTGGCTTTAGCTTCGCGTTCGTATGCATTCCTCAAACAAAGAGGTTATGTTATTCCCGAAGATGTTCGTGCCGTATGTTACGACGTTATGCGCCATCGTATCGGACTGAGTTATGAGGCTGAAGCGAATAATATGACCGCTGAAGAAATTATCAGCGAAATCTTGAATAAAGTTGAAGTACCTTGATGCTTTACACTGTATAAAACGAGTGTATGGAAACAAGTGAGTTATTAAAGAAAGTACGTCACATCGAGATAAAAACCCGGGGGCTTTCCCGTAATATTTTTGCGGGGCAATATCATTCGGCTTTTAAGGGTCGGGGTATGGCTTTTTCTGAAGTAAGAGAATATCAGTACGGGGACGATGTGAGGGATATCGACTGGAATGTAACGGCCCGGCACAATAAACCGTATATTAAGGTTTTTGAAGAGGAACGTGAACTGACAGTCATGCTGCTTGTCGATGTATCGGCCAGTCGTAATTTTGGTGCGGTAGGTGAAATGAAAAAGTCTATCATGACCGAAATTGCCGCTACTTTAGCTTTTTCAGCGATACAGAATAACGATAAAATCGGCGTTATTTTCTTTTCAGACCGGATTGAAAAGTTTATTCCTCCTAAAAAAGGAAGAAAGCATATACTATATATTATTCGTGAATTAATCGATTTCCAACCGGAAAGCAAGGGTACCGATCTTAGTCTCGTACTGGAGTATATGACCAATGCGATAAAGAAACGGTGTACGGCTTTTTTGATCTCTGATTTTATTACGAATGATAATTTTAAAAATGCGTTATCGATTGCCAATCGTAAACATGATATGGTGGGTATTCAGGTATATGATAAAAGAGAAACAGTGTTGCCCGATGTCGGTTTAATAAAAATGTGCGATGCCGAGCGAAATGTAGAGAATTGGGTCGATTCTTCTTCTCAAAAAGTGCGTAAGGCATATTCGGCCTGGTGGAATGACCGTCAGGGGAGAATGCTCGATTATATGCGTAAGAGCCGGGTAGATGTCGCTTCTGTTTCTACCGATGAAGACTATGTAATCGCATTAATGAATTTGTTTAAACGTCGTAGCTGAATGACACATGCTTTTCGATAAATTGTGAAAAAATTAATTATGGATGTGAAACATAACAAATCGATATTGAAAACGGCTTTATTGGGAATTTGCGTTTGTATTGCTCTTCCGACATTTGCCGACAATGTTGTCGTTAGTGCGAAGATGGATTCTACTGCGATTTGGATGGGTGAGCAAACTTTTATACATCTTGAAGTTGCTCAGGATAAAGGAAAGATCGTACAATTTCCACTATTTTCCGACTCGTTGGTTACCGGTGTCGAAATACTGAATATATCTAAACCTGATACTACCGAGTTATCTGATTCCCGTATTCAGATAAATCAGAATATTCTGGTGACTTCATTCGATTCGGGATTTTATTATATTCCGCCATTTAAATATGTATTGAATAAAGATACTTTCAGTACCGGTACATTAAGTCTCAAAGTTGTTCCGCTCGAAGTAGATACGACAGCCGCTCCTTTCGATATAAAAGGAGTACAGGCTCCTCCGTTCGTATTGAGAGATTTTATCTCAGATGCGGCACTAATTATTATCGGTCTGATATTGTTTTTGGGAGCAGCAGGTTTACTTTTCTGGTTTTGGTGGAGTAAACGAAAACGAACCGAAGAAGAAGAGTCTTCCGAATCTAAATTGCCACCGTATGAAAAGGCTTTGCAGGCTCTTGATAAACTGAAAGAAAGCAAGTTGTGGCAAAATGGGCAGGAAAAAGAATATTATACACAAGTGACCGATATTCTTAGAACTTATATCGACGACCGTTTTCAAATAAATGCGATGGAAATGACTTCGTCTCAGATTATGTCTGTTTTGCATCGTAACGAAGAAACACGTCTTGTTAATAAACATCTGAAGAGTATTCTTGAAGTAGCAGATTTCGTGAAATTTGCAAAAATGAGACCATTACCCGAAGATAATGAGGCGGTTATGCGTAATGCGATTCGTTTTATCGAAGAAACAAAACCGCAGGAAGTAGCACAGGAAGGTACGACCGGGAAAGAAGAGAATGATTCGGACTCTGTTGTGAATTAAAAATTTAAAAAGATACGTAATAGTCTGCGATCGGGCGGACTGTTTGTTCTTACAAAGAAAAAATATAAAAAGATGGTATTTGCTAATCCTCTATATCTGTTTTTGTTACTTTTGCTTATACCGGCAATCGCATGGTATATTTTTAAGCAAAAGAAGGCTCAGGCAGCATTGCAGGTTTCTACTACGCAGCCGTTTGACAAATTGCCGCGTTCTTGGAAATTTTATTTGCGTCACTTTCTTTTTTTTCTGCGTATGGTGGTTATTGCCAGTATTATTATTGTACTTGCGCGTCCGCAATCGACCGACAGTTGGGAAAATCAGACAAGAGAAGGTGTCGATATCGTTGTTACACTCGATATTTCTACCAGTATGTTAGCCCGGGATTTCAAGCCCGACCGTATACAGGCTGCTAAAGATGTGGCTGCACAGTTTATTACGGGACGTCCCAATGATAATATCGGGTTGGTGATATTTGCCGGAGAAAGTTTTACTATGTGTCCTATGACTACCGATCATGCAGCTTTACTTAATCTACTGAGGGAAGTAAATCCCGGAATGATCGAGGATATGACTGCAATCGGAGACGGCTTGGCTACGGCTATTAACCGTATAAAAGACGGACCCGCAAAATCGAAAACGATTATATTGTTGACCGATGGAACGAATAACGCGGGAGATATCTCTCCTTTAACAGCAGCGGAAATAGCAAAACAATTCGGTATTAGAGTATATACTATCGGGGTAGGAACGCAGGGCATGGCAGAATATCCGGTGCAGACACCTTATGGAGTGATGTACGAAAAAGCTGAAGTGAAAATAGATGAAACGACATTGAGGCAGATTGCTGCCGAAACAGACGGAAAATATTTTAGAGCAACGAATAAGAGCGTGCTGAAAGATATTTTTCAGGAAATAGATAAATTGGAAAAGACCAAACTTTCAGTAAAAGAGTATAGTCGCAGAGAAGAAAATTATATGCCTTGGGCTTTATTGGCATTCATATTATTGGGTGCTGAAATCCTTTTGCGAAATACGGTTTTGAGGAATATCCCATAAAAATTGTTGATTATGTTTCGATTTGCACAACCCGAATATTTATATCTGTTGTTCATCGTACCTCTTTTATGGGCGGTGTATATTTATAGCGTGTACCGTAATAAGAAAAATCTTAAAAAATACGGAAATCCTTCGATTTTGGACGATTTATCCCCCGATGTATCGAAATATAAACCGGGAGCAAAATTTTTTCTTCAACAACTGGCGTTTATTGTATTGATTTTTATCCTTGCACGGCCTCAGATGGGAGCAAAAGTGGAAACTGTAAAGAAACAGGGTGTTGAGATAGTTGTGGCGCTCGATGTATCTAATTCGATGTTGGCCCGTGATATACAGCCGAGCCGACTCGAAAAAGCAAAACAAATGCTTTCGAAGTTGGTAGATGGGTTGGATAACGATAAAGTCGGGTTGATCGTATTTGCCGGAGATGCTTATACACAGCTTCCTATTACCTCCGATTTCGTATCGGCGAAAATGTTTCTTTCGAGTATAAGCCCTGAGATGGTTCCCACTCAGGGGACGGCTATAGGAAAAGCAATAGATGTGGCAATGAGCTCATTTACAACAGATAAGAGTGCGGATAAAGCGATTATTGTAATTACCGATGCCGAAAATCATGAAGACGATGCGGTGCAAGCAGCCAAGGAGGCAGCCAAGAAAGGTATTATGGTCGACGTTATCGGAATCGGTTCTACGCAGGGTGCTCCTATACCGATGGGTAAAAATAGTAATACACTACGAAAAGACGATCAGGGTAATGTCGTGATTACAAAATTAAATGAGACTTTGGGCCGTGAAATAGCACAGGCCGGAGGAGGAATATACATTGGAGCCGATAATACAGGTAGTGCCTTGAGAGCTTTGATGTCGGAAGTAAAGAAAATGAAGAAATCGGATATCGAAAGTAAAGTGTATTCGGAATATGACGAACAATTTCAGGGACTTGCCTGGATCGCACTTTTATTATTGTTAGCCGATGTATTTATTCTCGATCGAAAGAATAAATTGATGAAGAAAATTAATTTTTTCTCTTGAAGAATGTTTTATTATGTAAAAATAATAACGTTTTGAATTATGTTTAAGAGTTATGATTGGTAACCTGAAAATGAAAGATAAAATAATTATATTACTGGCATGCGTCTCATCGGTGACTTTTGCTCAGGAAAATGCTGCACCGGTGGATAAAAAGGCAAATCCGAAATTAGAACGGAATAGTATAAGAAGCGGAAACAATTTATATAAAGATAAAAAATATACCGAAGCAGAAATCGATTATAGAAAATCGCTCGATGCTAATCCCGATTCATGGATGGGAACATATAATTTGGGAAATGCTTTATATAAACAGGAAAAATTCGATGCGGCACTCGAGGAGTATAAAAAAGTGGTCGTTAATGAGAAAGATTCTCGGAAACTTGCTGAAACATGGCATAATATCGGAAATATATTTATGCATAACAAGCAATATGCCGAGAGTATCGAGGCTTATAAAAATTCTTTAAGATTGAATCCTTCCGATAATGAGACGCGTTATAATTTAAGAATGGCTCAATTATTGTTGAAGCAACAGCAGCAACAGCAAGATAAGGACAAACAGCAAGATAAGGATAAAGATAAAAATAATAAAGATCAGCAGGAAAAAGATAAGAAAAACGATCAGGGAAAGCAAAATCCTCAAGATAACAAAAATAATAAAGACCAAGAAGATAAGAAAGATCAACAGCAGCAACAGTCGTCTTCCCAAATGTCGAAAGAGAATGCGCAGCAAATACTAGATGCTATACAACAGGATGAGCGTAATACTCAAGAAAAGGTGAAAAAAGCATTGATGCAGCAACAAAAGAAAAAGAAAACCGATAAAGAATGGTAAAATAATTTATAATGAAACGGTTTCTTATATTAGTATTATTAATAACCGGATTGATGCCGGTTTTTGCAGGAGGATCTGATATTGGGTTCGAGGTGGAGGTACCAGCCAGAGTTCTTCCCGGGAGCCGGTTTCGGGTAAATTATATTTTGTCTAATGCCCGTGGGTATGATTTTAAATTATCGGGTATAAAAAATGCCGAGGTCGTATATAATTATTCCGATTATGTAGTGAAATCGGGAATATTTTCCAGTATATATACAATTATATTACAGGCAGGAAACGAAGGTACGATAAAGATACCGTCGGCTACGGTTTATGCCGATGGTAAAGTTTGGAAAAGTGCCTCGAAAAAAGTAAAAATAAAGACAAATAGAAAAGATAATCCCTCGGTTAAAGTTGCCCTTACGGTACCCGATAATGTAGAACCCGGTGAGGTATTCAAGATTGTGTATGTTCAGTATAATGGATATGAAGCGGATATTGAACTGCCTGAAATAAAAAATGCCGAAATCATATCTAAATATCAACCTTATCATACGCGTCAGTTAGTAAAAGATAAAAATGGCGTCCAAAAAGTTGAGGAAGTATGGAGTTATGTTTATGTTCTGAAAGCTGGGGATAAAGGTCGTATAAAAATATCGGCAACCAGTTTGAAAACAGGAAATAAGAAATATAAAGTAAAAGGGACAGAAATAAATGTGGAGCCTGACATGCAAAAAATTCGAAAGAGAATGCCCTTTTATGAAGTGTAAGATGATAAAATAAAATATATAATGATGGTGAAAAAGCTGTTTTTCATATTTTCGATTTTATTGTTCTTTGTTTCGGGAGTATGGGCCGACGAAACGAAGTTCGAAGCTTCTATCCCGAAACAGGTTATTAAAGGACAGTCTTTTCAAGTAACTTATACCGTGATAAACGGTTCGGGACAGGATCTTAGAGTGCCTGATTTTCAGGGTTGTAAGCTATTGTACGGGCCTGGAGTGACTCAGGGCAGTCAGATTGTGTCTGTGAATGGACGAACGACATCTCAAACCGAAGAATCTTACACTTATACATTAAGGGCGATTCAGGAAGGTACGTTTCGTATAGGCGCAGCTACGATAAAAATTAATGGAAAGCAATATTCGACATCTCCGGTTTCTTTACAGATATTACCTCCCGATAAGCAAGCAGGAAATACCGGCAATAATCCCGACGTAGCTGCGACATCATCTTCGGATCCGGAAGTTTTTGCGCGTCTTATTTTATCAAATACTCATGTTTACGAACAACAGGCAATCGTTGCATCGATAAAACTGTATTCACGCACTCAGATTTCAGGATCCGGCAACTATCAGGATCCTACTTTCGAGGGATTTGCAGTACAAGAGATAGATTTAAAAAATATTTCGGTAGACCTGGAAAACTATCAGGGTAAAAATTATCAGGTGGCTGTAGTTAGAAAATACCTGTTATTTCCACAACATGCTGGAAACTTAAAGATTACTTCAGGAAAATACGACCTTATTATACCGGTTCCCAGAAAAGTACAAGGAATTTTTGGTCCTACAGTTATTTACTCCGATGTGACAAAAACGGTGTCTACACAAGCCGCAACTATTAATGTAATGCCATTACCGGCTGGAAAGCCTGCTACTTATATGGGGGCTGTAGGAGAATTTTCTCTTACTTCGACAATTAACCGGGAAAAATTGAAAACGAATGACGCTGTCACAATAAAATTGGTTTTGAAAGGAAAAGGAAATGTAAAATTTACGAAGACTCCTGAAGTTAAATTCCCGGAAGATTTTGAAGTTTATGATCCTAAAATAGATGTACAAATTAGTGGATTGGAGGGTACGAAAACAATAGAATATACGGCTATAGCACGGCATGCCGGGGATTTTACAATCGCACCGGTCGAGTTTTCTTATTTCGATCCTGAAAGTAAATCATATAAAACAACGTCTACTCCGGTTTACCATTTGAAAGTCGAAAAAGGTACCGGTGGCGGAAATGCCGCTATTTCGGATTATACCGATAAGGAGGCCCTGAAGCTACTCAACCAAGATATACATTTTATAAAACTCGGTAAACAGAATCTGAAAAAAGATCAGTCTGCGTTTTATGGTGGTATTGGATATTGGTTATGGTATATTGTACCGGCATTATTGTTTATTATATTTATTATAGTGAACAGGAAACAAGCCCGTGAAAATGCCAATATTGCGTTGATGAAGACCAAAAAAGCAAATAAGGTGGCTTCGAGACGACTTAAGCAAGCCGGTAAATATTTAAAAGAACACAATACGGGAATGTTCTATGAAGAAGTCTTGAAGGCAGTATGGGGATATCTTAGCGATAAACTGAGTTTGCCTTTATCGGAACTTACCAGAGAAAACGTGGCTTCAGAACTGAATAAATACGGAGCAGGGGACGAGTTAACGGATCGTTTCATGAATATTCTCGATACATGTGAATTTGCCCGTTATGCACCTTCTCAGTCGGATGAGGCTATGGATAAACTATATGAAGAAACGATCGATGCGATAGGTAAAATGGAAAATACCGTAAAAAAGAGATAAAGCTATGAAGATAAAAGTAATATATATATATCTAATTTTGTGTTTATCGAGCTTCCAGGCTGTATTTTCACAAGATATTTTGCAGGAAGCCAATGATGCTTATAGCAAGCAGGAGTATCAGAAAGCGATAATGTTATACGAAAAAGTATTGAAAGAGAAAGGTAGTTCACCCGATTTGTACTATAATCTCGGAAATGCATATTATAAAAATAAAGAATATCCCCGGGCGATACTTAATTATGAGAGATCATTATTACTTTCTCCCGGTGATGCTGACACTCGTTTCAATCTTGAATTGGCAAAAACAAAGATTACCGATAAGATCGAGCCTGTGGGGAAATTTTTTCTTACGATATGGATAGAAACCGTGCGTGATGGATTGTCTTCCAATAGCTGGGCCGTAATCGGTATTATAAGTTTTATTCTTTTTATTGCTGGAGCTTATCTTTATTTCTTTACCCGTCGTGTCGTGATTAAAAAACTCGGATTTTTTCTGGGATTATTTTTATTATTCGTATCGGCAGTTTCTAATTGTTTTGCTTTCGAACAAAAAGATAAAATGATCGATAGGAATAAAGCAATTGTTTTTGCACCTACTATAACTGTTAAAAGTTCTCCGGCAGAAAGCGGGACCAACCTATTTGTCCTTCATGAAGGAACTAAGGTTTCGGTACTTAGTAAAGTTGCAGGTTGGTCTGAGATTTTACTGGAAGATGGAAATCGAGGATGGATGCCTTCGGATAAACTGGAAATAATATAAGCGAAAATTTTGATTTCACGGAATAAAGGAATTGTAGATACGAAGATATATATATTTATGATAAAAATCTTTATATTTACAGCCGTTATTCCGTGAAATTTTTTTTGCAGAAATGCAAATCATTAAATATTTAGGCATGTTTGAAAACCTGATTTCTCTCGATCGCTCTGTTTTTTTGTTCTTTAACCGTCATCATAGTCTTTATTGGGATCAGGTAATGTGGGTTTATACCGGTCGTATCATATGGATACCATTGGTATTGATGTTGGCATATGTTCTTTTTAAAAAGAATTGGAAAGAAGGCTTATTTGCCGCTGTGATGATCGGGTTGGCGGTAACACTGAGCGACCAAACTGCTTCGGCCGTATTTAAGCCGTTGTTCGAACGTTTGAGACCGGCTTGGGATCCTGATTTTTCGCCTTATGTAACGATTGTGAATGGTTATACGGGAGGACGTTACGGATTTGCTTCGAGCCATGCGGCTAATGGAATCGCTTTAGCTTTATTTACCTCGTTGTTGTTTCGTAGAAAATGGTATACGTTTACTGCTTTTTTGTGGGCTGCGATTTCGTGCTATTCACGTATGTATGTAGGCGTACATTATCCTGGAGACATCCTTGGCGGCCTTATCATCGGCACTGTAATGGCGCTTTTCGTATATTATTGTCTATATTTACCGTTACACCGGATATTTTTTGTCAAAGGTATTTTTCCCTCTGCACGACCTGTATATGAAAGATCTAATGATTCTATTTATGTAATGGGTATGATCTACTTTATATTTATTTTCATTTTAATTGCGTCACCTCTTATAAATTTTGCGATTAAGTAATTAGTTGTCAAATTAAGATAAAAGACGAACGTTTCGCCTCCTTTTATTGTTTTATAAAGAAATAATAAAAGGTTTTATCTATGAAAGCTAAACAGATAATATTGCGATCTCGTCCGCAGGGAATGCCCGTAAAAGATAATTTCGCATTTGAGGATATACATTTAAGAGAGATAAAAGACGGTGAGGTTCTACTGAAAGCAAAGTTTATATCGGTCGATGCTTATATGAGAGGGCGTATGAATGAATCGAATACGTTTATATGGCCGTATGAAGTAGGAAAACCCATTGATGGTGGTATGGTAGCTACAGTGGTAGAAAGCAAAAGCGATGCTTTAATTAAAGGAGACCGCGTGGTGGGAATGTTACCTTGGGCAACCTATTCTATTGATTCGGTAGAGCGTTTAAGAAAAATATATACCGATGAATTTCCCGATGGCTATTATCTTGGTGTTTTAGGTATGCCGGGTTTAACGGCTTATTTCGGAATGGTTGAAATTTGTCGCCCTAAACCTCGTGAAGCGGTTCTTGTTTCTGCCGCTGCCGGATCTGTCGGATTAGTTGCCGGACAGATTGCCCGTATAATGAACTGTCGGGTAATAGGTATTACAGGCTCTGATGAAAAAGTCGATATTTTGAGGAAAGAGTTTGGATTCGATGATGTAATTAATTATAAAACGACAAAAGATCTATCGGGTGCTATTTCGGAATTATGCCCGAAAGGAGTCGATTGTTATTTCGATAATGTTGGAGGTGAGATATCCGAAGCTGTAATTGCACATCTTAATTATCATGGGAGGGTAGCGTTCAGCGGTAGTATTGCTTATTATAATGAAACCGGTGATAAGGAAAAACCTGGGCTTACGGCGATGGTGCTGGAAAAAGGAGGACATTTTAAAGAGTTTATCGTCGGAGATTACCAGCGTCGGTATCTTGAAGGATTGTCTCATTTGATGACCTGGTTAAAAGAAGGAAAGATGCATTATACCGAAACGATTATAGATGGTTTCGAAGAATTGCCCCGGGCTTTTTTAGATCTTTTCGAAGGGCGTAATATCGGAAAAATGCTTGTGCGTGTAAATGAATAAAAACGTATCTTTATCCCGGCCAAACGGTCGGGATATTTTAAAATGTAATGAAGGAATGAAAATAACATATATATATCATAGCGGTTTTACGATAGAAACAGAAACAGTGCTGGTTGTCATCGATTTTTATAAAGATCCTGCCAGTATCGTGCCGGGCTTATTGAGCAGTGCCTTTAAACCGGTATATGTTTTGTCTACTCATTTTCACTCAGATCATTTCAATCCTGAGATATTCGAATGGAAAGAATTGCGGCCCGATATTCATTATATTTTATCCCATGATATCAAAAAACATCGCAGGATTGTTTCCGATGGAATTACATTTTTGAAAAAAGGAGATATTTATTCCGATGATTTAATCGATATAAAGGCTTTTGGCTCTACCGATTCGGGAGATTCTTTTTGGATTCGGAACGGTCAACAGTCTGTTTTTCATGCAGGCGATCTTAACGATTGGCACTGGAATGAAGAATCTTCTCTTCAGGAGGTAAAGGAAGCTCGTAATGCATTTAAGGCGGAGTTGGCAGATATTGTTAAAGATGTTCAGGCTTTTGATGTCGCTTTTTTTCCGGTCGATCCGAGAATGGGGAAAGATTATGCACTTGGTGCTGAGGAATTTTTGGATACAATAAAAGTAGGTGTTTTCATTCCGATGCATTTCTGGGATGATTATGATGCAGCAGCTGCTTTTCAGCTGATTGCTGAAAAACATGGATCGCAATTCGTCAAATGGGAGAAACCGGGCCAGATTTATTATCTATAAAATTTATTAACGTTTTTAATAGCAATCCCAACTATATAAAACATTGTCAAAGTCGAGGCGCTTAAAATCATCAGGAGTAATAAAAAAATTAGCGATACCGCAATCACCCCACATCAATCCCGATGATTCTTCAGAGACCAATTGTAAAAGTAAGATAGAGTAGTCTTTGTATTCATAACGGGGGTCTTCTTGGGTAAATGAAGGGTATCCACCGATTTTGCTTTCTACAGTCGGGTGAAGATTTTCTTCTATAAATTCTATAACTTTTTCGGGAACCGTATCTACATTGGACCCGGTTACCTGCTGGTAAACCGGCAAGAGTTTTTCTCTAAAGTTCCATATCCAATGGCTGATATAGTCGGTGGTAATACGGCCTTCTATTTTACAAGTTTTGTGTACCGGAAACATTTCTTTGTCATAAGTCTTTACAGGTGATGAATAGGTCGTTTCATTTCCAGTTATTCCCGGGTGGAAACAGACACGAAAAGAATTTTGATTTATTCTGTTATCAAAATCCATCCCGTAAAACATTTTGTCTTTTATATAGAATTGCAGGATACCGTTTGCCGGGAATCCTTCGATACGAGGAAGTTCCGAGAAATTTATCTGGGCCAGAAATACGAGTGGTTCTCCCGATGATTTATCGACAGGATAAATAAATCCTTCCGGTAAAAATGGTTCTCCGGCAATTTTGCTATTAAATACAGAGGTTTCTTCATCCTTGAAAATTAGTGATATACAGGGTTTCGATATTTGATGCTTTATTTCGATTAATACTTTTTCAGCAACATTCTCCGGCAATTTTTTTGTATTCTTTTTATCGGATAGGAAGTCGAATAATCCCATGGTTTTTATAATATTTATAGTGTAAATTTGTTATTTAATAGTTAGAGAGTTTTTGTGGGGAGCCACTCCAGGAACATCCCATACAATAAACAGTATCGGTGTCCGATCCTTCGGGTAATACATTTCCATTACGCGATATGACTTTACCTTCTGCGGTAACATATACCGGGATGCGTTCACCTGCAGTATTTTTAATATACAGTGAAGGAATTTTACACTGCGGACAAATTTTTTTTCTCATTATATCGAGTTTATATGCAAATATACCTTTTTATAGGGTAATGTACTATCTTTTATGTAACTTATCTTTATTTTTGCAACAAATTAATTCGACGACATAGATGAAAAAAACTATCATAGATTTATTTGAAGAATCGGTAAATAAATATGCGAATAATATATTTTTACTCGAAAAAACAGCTGATCGGTTCGAACCTACTACTTACTCTCAGGTAAAGGAAAAAGTTTATGTCTTAGGGGCGGGTCTTCAGGCACTCGGTGTAAAAAAAGGAGATAATATGGCATTATTATCCGAGGGTCGCAATATGTGGATTATCGGAGAATTGGCTATGTTTTATGCTGGAGCGGTAAATGTCCCTCTTTCGGTAAAGCTCGAAGAAAATAATGATTTATTGTTTAGATTGAAACATTCGGATACAAAGTTTATCATGACATCCGGAACACAAATAAAGAAAATAAGGGCGATTGTGAAAGATTTACCGGATGTTGAAAAAGTAATTATATTTGATGAAATTGATCATTATGAAGAAAAAGAGGTTTCACTTTCTGAAATAATGTGTATGGGAAACGAATTTCTGAGTGCGCATACGCAGGATGAATTTCTAAGCATAAGCAAAAGTATTAAGAATGAAGATTACGCGACAATTACTTATACCTCGGGAACGACTGCCGATCCGAAAGGTGTTATACTCACACATCGTAATTATACTGCAAATGTAGAACAAGCCTTGACCTTAGTCGATATAGATGAGAATTGGCGTACGTTAATTATTTTACCACTCGACCATTGTTTTGCACATGTCGTCGGTTTTTATATTTTTATGTCTCAGGGAGCGTCTGTAGCAACTGTACAGAATGGACGTACACCTCTCGATACATTAAAAAATATACCGGTAAATATTAAAGAAGTAAAACCTTATTTGATACTGAGCGTGCCGGCTTTAGCTAAAAATTTCAAAAAAAATATCGAGAATGGTATCCGTTCTCAGGGGAAATTTGCATATAAATTATTTAAGGCGGGGATAAAGGTTTCCGAAGTATATAATGCCGAAGGGGATAATAAAGGGAAGGGTGCCCGTATATTTTTAAAACCATTGGTTTCACTTTTCGATAAAATATTATTTTCTAAAATTCGTGAAAATTTCGGAGGAGAATTACGTTTTTTTATAGGGGGTGGGGCGTTACTCGATAGAGATCTCCAAAAGTTTTATTATGCGATAGGTATTCCTATGTATCAGGGATATGGGTTGAGTGAGGCGACACCTATTATTTCTTCTAACGGGCCTCGTCGTCATACATTTGGTTCCAGTGGTGTGTTAGTGAAACCATTAGATATTAAAATATGTGATTCTGACGGAAAAATGCTGCCTCCGGGAGAAAAAGGAGAAATTGTAGTAAAAGGTGAAAATGTTATGGCCGGATACTGGAAAAATGCGGAGGCCACGGCTTCTACTGTAAAAAACGGTTGGTTATATACTGGTGATTTGGGTTATATAGGTACCGACGGATTATTATATGTTTTAGGCCGTTTCAAAAGTTTGCTTATTGGAAATGATGGAGAAAAGTATAGTCCTGAAGGTATCGAGGAAGCCATTGTAGAACATTCATCCTGTATTAGTCAGGTTATGTTGTATAATAATCAGAATGCTTATACAGTGGCTCTTATCGTGCCGAACCGGGAAATGTTAAGAAAAAAATGGGTAACACACAAAGTTAAACAGGGTACTCCTGAAGCTGCTTCAGAAGCGATACGTATTATCGAAACTCAGATAAATCGTTTTAAAGCGGGAGGCCCTTACAGTGCGTTATTCCCGGGAAGATGGCTACCAGCTGCTTTTGCCGTATTACCAGAACCATTTAGTGAACAAAACCAAATGATTAACAGCACGATGAAAATGGTACGGGGAAAGATAGAGAAGTCATATCGTGATCGAATTGATTTTTTGTATACGGCAGAAGGTAAAAATCCTCGCAATGAAGCTAATTACAGGTCGTTATATAATTATTGAAGAAGCAGCTCTGTGGTATTAAACCAATAGATGCCTGTATTTGTTAAAATAAGGATTATAATCGATTGTAATAATGGATATAGTATTGTTGATTGCAGGTTTAGGCCTGGTTCTTTTAGGGGCAAATATGCTTACAGACTGGTCGGCTGCATTGGCCAAACGTTTCGGTTTATCTGAATTTGTTATTGGTCTTACTATCGTAGCAATAGGTACATCTGCTCCCGAACTGGTTGTAAGTGTTATATCTGCAGTGCAGGGAAACGGAGATGTAGCCGTGGGGAATATCTTAGGCTCTAATATGTTCAATACTCTTGTTATTATAGGCATTACGGCAATAATTATCCCGGTTCCTTTTACTGCTGACAATATTCGAAAAGATATTCCTTTTGCTTTATTGGCTTCGTTTATTCTATTGGTTGTGGTTTCTGATGTTTATTTAAAAGATAGTACTGAAGGTGTGATTAGCCGGGGAGAAGGAATATTGATGCTTTTTTTCTGGATTGTATTTATGGTTTATACTTTGTTTTCAGCCAAGAATGGAGTTTCTCCCGAAACCTCTAAAGAAAATACGGTTTCTAAAAGTATATGGTTGATGCTATTAATGATCGGGTTGGGTTTAGTCGGTTTGATTTATGGTGGAAAATTGTTTCTTGATAGCGGGATATCTCTTGCTCGTTCTATAGGAATCAGCGAATCTGTTATTGCTATTACTCTTATGGCCGGAGGGACATCCTTGCCCGAATTAGCGGCATGTGTAGTATCTGCTTTAAAAGGTAAGCCTCAGATGGCGCTGGGCAATGTAATCGGATCTAATATCTCTAATATTTTTCTAATACTTGGTTTAAGTGCATCTATTCATCCTTTGAAATTAGGGAATATACTCCCTGCCGATATGGTAGTACTTACAATAAGTTCGTTGTTGATTTTTTTAACGGCTTACACATTTAAAAAGCGGGCGGCTGACCGTATAGAAGGAATTGTTTTTTTACTTTTGTATGTAGCTTATATAATATGGCTGATAATGCGTTAGTTTTTTTGTAAAAATATAATTATGGAATATCTTTTTTTGCAGTATCCCACATGTGATACCTGTCGTAAAGCTGGTAAATGGCTCGATGAACGAAATGTACTTTATAAGAAACGTCATATAACCGAACAAAATCCGACGTATGAGGAACTTAAAAAATGGATTAAAAGCAGTGGCTTACCGGTTAAGAGTTTTTTTAATACGAGCGGTCAGGTATATAAAGAACTAAATTTGAAAGATAAATTATCTTCGATGTCCGAAGAGGAACAAATACGTTTACTATCTTCAAATGGGAAACTAATTAAAAGACCGTTAATTGTGGGGGATAACAAAGTATTGGTCGGCTTTAAACCGACAGACTGGGAATGTTTGAAATAAGAATGTTTGATATCATAAAGTACAAGAATTTTATAAAACACTGAACAAGATCGATAATAAGGGTAATATTTACTTTTATTTTGTTATATTTGCTTCGCAAAAACAGGAAGATACAGTCGTTCCGAAAGTCTTTTTATAAAAATGGTATTCGGAGTTTTTATCGGCAGTAATCGTCACAATGGATTTTTTTAGATGAAAATGGTAAAAAAATCTTGTATTTATTTAATTATTTGCCATTCTTTATTAAAGTAATAACTAACAAAATGCAGGTTGCGATAATAAAATATAATGCCGGAAATATCTATTCGGTAGATTGTGCGCTAAAACGAGTCGGAGTAGAAGCTGTAATTACCGATGATGAGAAAATATTGCGTTCGGCCGATAAAATAATTTTTCCCGGTGTAGGTGAGGCTGCCTCGACTATGGCCTATTTGAGAGAAACAGGGTTAGATCGGTTGATAAAATCGTTAAAACAACCGGTTTTGGGTATTTGCATCGGTTTGCAACTTATGTGCAGGCATTCTGAAGAAGGGGATGTCGATGGACTCGGAATTTTCGATATTGATGTAAAACGGTTTAAACCTGTATCGGGAGAAAAAATTCCACATATGGGATGGAATACGATAACCAGAGTCGATACAAGGATGTTTCCGTCTGGTCTTGAAAATGAATTTGTATATTTTGTGCATAGTTATTATGTCCCTTTATGTGAATATACGTCGGCGAAAACTGAGTATATTTTGCCTTTCAGTGCGGCATTGCACAAAGATAATTTCTATGCGACTCAATTTCATATCGAAAAGAGCGGTAGTGCGGGAGAAAAAATATTTACTCATTTTTTAAATTTATAATTTATGATAGAGATCGTACCGGCTATAGATATTATCGGCGGTAAATGTGTACGGCTCGTACAAGGAGATTATGACCGTAAAACGATCTATAATGAAGATCCGTTAGAGGTTGCCAAAACATTTGAAGATAATGGGATAACTCGTTTGCATGTTGTCGATCTTGATGGTGCTAAAGCCAGTCATATTGTAAATTATAAAGTTTTGGAACGTATTGCTGCAAAAACGTCGCTTACGATCGATTTTGGCGGAGGACTTAAAACCGATGAGGATGTAAAAATTGCATTCGAAAGTGGGGCCACAATGGTAACAGGAGGCAGTATTGCTGTTAAAAGCAGGGAGATATTTATGTCGTGGATCGATAAATATGGCCCTGACCGTATAATATTAGGGGCCGATGTAAAAGATAAAAAAATTGCGGTTTCGGGGTGGCAGGAATCGTCTGAATATGAATTATTCCCTTTTGTATCCGAATACCTTAAGGCCGGAATTACAAAGGTAATTACTACCGATATAAGTAGAGACGGTATGTTACAAGGGCCTTCACTCGATCTTTATCGAGAAATGCTTGTATCGTTAGAGGGCTTATATCTTATTGCCAGTGGAGGCGTGAGTTCTGTGTCTGATATAGAAATATTACAGGAGAACGGCATACAATCGGTAATCTTTGGTAGAGCTATTTATGAAGGATGTATCGATTTAAAAGATTTACGCCGTTTTTTATAAAAAGAGAATTATATGTTAGCTAAAAGAATTATACCTTGCCTCGATGTAAAAGATGGTAAAACAGTAAAAGGAGTGAACTTTGTCAATTTCAGGGATGCCGGAGATCCGGTAGAACTGGGGCGTGCATATAGTGAGCAAGGTGCCGACGAACTGGTTTATCTCGATATAACAGCGTCTTTTGAAGGACGAAAAACATTTACGGAGTTAGTGAGAAAAGTCGCCGCAAAAGTAAGTATACCGTTTACTGTTGGTGGTGGAATAAATGAATTATCGGATGTCGATCGTTTATTAAATGCCGGAGCCGATAAAGTTTCGGTTAATTCTTCCGTTTTAAGACGTCCGGAGTTGATTGACGAAATTGCGAAAAATTTTGGGAATCAGGTTTGTGTTGTCGCTATTGATGCTAACTTTGAAAGCGGATTATGGAAATGTTATCTCAATGGTGGCAGGGTACCTACTGGCAAGGATATGTTCGAATGGGCATTGGAAGCTCAGAATAGGGGAGCCGGTGAGATACTCTTTACCAGTATGACACATGACGGGGTAAAAGAAGGCTATGCAAATGAGGCGTTGGCCCGATTGAACGAATTATTACAAATACCTGTTATCGCATCGGGAGGTGCTGGTAAAAAAGAACATTTCAGAGATGCTTTTATTATTGGAAAAGCCGATGCTGCTTTGGCCGCCAGTGTTTTTCATTTTGGAGAAATACCTATCGGAGAATTAAAAGATTATTTGGATAAAGAAAATATTTGTGTACGAAAATAAAAGGATAAAATGAATATAGATTTTGAAAAGATGGGCGGTTTGGTGCCGGCTATTATACAGGACAGTTTTACTTCTAAAGTACTTATGTTAGGTTTTATGAATGCTGAAGCCTTGCAAAAAACAAAAGAATTGGGGAAAGTTACTTTCTTTAGCCGCACGAAAAATCGCTTGTGGACAAAAGGTGAGGTAAGCGGTAATTTTCTTATGGTAGATTCTATAACCGAAGATTGCGATAAGGATACGCTTCTGATTAAAGTGCGTCCGGTCGGTCCGGTATGTCACACCGGCAGCGATACTTGTTTCGGAGAATCTAATACAGAAGATATAATGTTCCTTAAGTATTTACAGGATTTTATCGACCGGCGTAAAAAAGAAATGCCGGAAGGATCTTATACGACATCTCTTTTTAAAAAAGGTATTAACCGTATGGCACAAAAGGTAGGCGAAGAAGCTGTAGAAACGGTTATTGAAGCTACAAACGGGACCGATGACCGGTTGATATACGAGGCATCCGATCTTATTTATCATCTTATCGTATTGCTTACTTCTAAAGGTTACCGGCTCGAAGATCTTGCCTGTGAACTGAAAAAAAGACATAAAGAATAAAAAACTTCAGATGGAACAGAAACTATTGGTGCAGTATGATAAAGTAGAAATTTGCCGGCAGGAACTTATTATCCTTAAAGATGTGGATTTTAAATTATATACCGGTGAGTTTGTCTATTTTATAGGTCGTGTGGGGACTGGGAAAAGTAGCCTTCTGAAGACGATGTATGCCGAGATACCGGTTTCGGGTGGGGAGGCATCGGTATTAGGATACGATATGAACGCTTTACGCCGTAAAGATGTTCCCATGCTTCGCCGTCAGATAGGCATCGTATTTCAGGATTTCCAATTACTTACCGACCGCTCCGTGAATGATAATTTGTCGTTTGTTCTAAAAGCTACCGGTTGGAAAAATAAAGCAGAGATAGCAGAGCGCGTCGAAGAAGTACTGGTGCAAGTCGGTATGCAGAATAAGGCGTATAAAATGCCTCACGAACTGTCGGGTGGTGAGCAGCAACGCATTGTAATCGCCAGAGCACTATTAAATTCTCCTAAAATAATTATGGCCGATGAGCCTACCGGAAATCTTGATCCGCAAACTGGGAAACAGATTGTTTCGCTTTTGCATGATATATGTCGTAAGGATACGGCTGTAATTATGACGACTCATAATCATCACTTGGTAGAGGAGTTTCCCGGACGTATTCTTAAATGTGAGAATAAGCGTTTCGTTGAGGTTAGCGATGTAAAAGAGTAAAAACAAGATTGGTTATTCGGTAGAAAAAATGTAACTTTGTGCCCATTATGGGCAATTGCCTTTTGTAATTTAGAACGTAACAACAACAGTAATAATTAATTAAAACGGAAATGAAAGTTTTAAAATTTGGTGGAACGTCTGTAGGTTCGGCTCAACGAATTAAAGATGTTGCTAAACTGATCTGCGATGGTGAGCGTAAAATCGTAGTGCTTTCTGCAATGTCGGGTACGACCAACACACTCGTTGAGATATCGGATTATTTATACAAAAAAAATCCGGTAGGTGCCAATGAAGTAATCAATGCCCTCGAGAAAAAATATATGGGGGTAATTGACGAACTGTATACGGCCGACAGTTATAAAAAGCAAGCTGCTGAAATTATAAAGTCTCATTTCGATTATATACGTACGTTTACAAAAGACCTTTTCACGATGTTTGAGGAAAAGGTGGTTCTTGCGCAGGGAGAACTTATGTCTACTGCTATGATGGATCTCTATTTGAAAGAGCAAGGGGTGAAATCGGTGTTGTTACCGGCCCTCGAATATATGCGAACCGATAAAAACGCGGAACCTGATCCTGTTTATGTAAAAAATAAACTGAGTGATATGCTGGAAGCGAATAAGAACGTAGATATTTATATCACACAAGGTTATATTTGCCGCAATGCATACGGAGAAGTGGATAATTTACAGCGTGGCGGAAGCGATTATTCTGCATCTCTCGTAGGAGCGGCTATAAATGCTGAAGAAATACAGATATGGACAGATATCGATGGTATGCACAATAACGATCCCCGCTATGTTGAACATACATCACCTATACGGCAATTGCATTTCGAAGAAGCTGCTGAACTGGCTTATTTCGGTGCGAAAATATTGCATCCTACTTGTATATTGCCGGCTAAACTGGGAAATATACCTGTAAGATTACTGAATACAATGGAGCCCGACGCTCCCGGAACACTGATTTATAATAATTCAGAAAGGGGAAAAATAAAAGCGGTTGCTGCCAAAGACGGTATTACGGCTATAAAAATAAAATCGAGCCGGATGTTGCTGGCATACGGTTTCCTCCGTAAGGTATTCGAAATATTTGAAAGTTATCAGACAGCCATCGATATGGTGACGACATCTGAAGTAGGAGTATCGGTAACTATCGATAATACGAAGCATTTGACTGAAATTCTCGATGATTTGAAAAAATTCGGGACCGTTACGGTGGATAAAGATATGGTAATTATCTGCGTTGTCGGCGATCTTGAGTGGAATAACATCGGGTTTGAATCGAATGCGATGGAGGCGATGAGAAAAATTCCGGTACGAATGGTTTCTTATGGTGGAAGCAATTATAATATATCGTTCCTTATAAAGGCGGAAGATAAGAAAGCTGCCCTACAATCATTGAGCGATTCGCTTTTTAATAATAAATGATAATAATGAGAAGACACGGGCTGAATTTTCAGTTCGTGTTTTTTTCTAATATATGATCGAATAAACCCAAAAAATTGAAGCGATGAAAGGAAATTTCCCTGTAACTGCATTAGAGAATATCGAGACTCCGTTTTATTATTATAATATACCCTTATTGAGGGAAACTCTCGGTGTTGTGACTCATGAGGCGGGAAAATATAATTATCATGTGCATTATGCTGTAAAAGCCAATGCTAATTCACGTATTTTATCGGTGATTTGTGAGAATGGTATAGGGGCCGATTGTGTAAGCGGAGGAGAAATAAAAGCTGCGTTGAAAGCGGGTTTCTCAGCCGACAAAATTGTTTATGCCGGGGTCGGAAAATCGGATTGGGAAATTGATTTAGGACTTGATACCGATATTTTTTGCTTTAATGTTGAATCGATTCCTGAATTGAACGTAATTAATGAGAGAGCTTCTATAAAGAATAAAATTGCACCGGTTGCGCTTCGACTCAATCCGAATGTAGATGCTCATACTCACCATTATATTACTACGGGATTAAATGAAAATAAATTCGGCATTAATCTGATTCATCTCGAAGGTGTTCTCGATCATTTATCCGGATTGAAAAATGTAAAATTGGTGGGATTGCATTTTCATATAGGTTCGCAAATTACCGATATGGATGCTTTTAAAAGCCTTTGTGTGCGTATAAACGAAATACAAGAGACACTATATCGTCGCCATATTATCGTAGATATAATCAATGTAGGAGGTGGTTTAGGAGTTGATTACGAAAACCCTGATCGCCAACCGATTCCAGAATTTAAAAGCTATTTCGAAGTATTTTATCGTCATCTTAAGTTAAGACCTAAACAGCAGCTTCATTTTGAATTGGGCCGTTCTTTGGTATGTCAATGCGGGAGTCTTATGACCAAGGTGTTGTATGTAAAAGAAGGAGTAAATAAAAAATTTGTTATTGTTGATGCGGGGATGACCGATCTTATACGCCCGGCTTTATATCAGGCTTATCATAAAATTGAAAATCTTTCTTCTGAAGGTCCGGTTAGGGAATATGATGTAGTAGGCCCTATTTGCGAGTCGAGCGATTGTTTCGGCAAATGTGTTTCTTTGAATGAAACAAAGCGAGGTGATCTTATAGCTTTACGTTCGGCTGGTGCTTATGGTGAAATTATGGCATCGAGATATAATTGTCGTGAATTGCCGAAAGTAAGGTATTCCGATGATATTTAAAATATAGAATTGTATAATAAATCAGGCGTTTTCAGTATTGAAAACGCTTTTTTTTAATTTTATGTTTTTGATATATAGAAATTTTATGAATATCTACAACTTAATATTATCTTAAAATATGTGTTAAATTTACAATGTTTTTTTGCTCGATAATTCGAAAATTATTATTTTTGTATCAAATTTAAAATTGTAATAATTACAATTATGTATCAAAGACAAGTTGCAGAACATTTAATACATCATCAGATAAAACCATCGTTACAGAGAATAGCCATTATGGAATATTTGATGAACCATGCGACGCATCCTTCTGTTGATACGATTTTTAACGATTTATATTCTGCTATCCCGACTTTATCGAAAACGACTGTTTATAATACACTAAAATTATTTGTAGAAAATGGTGCAGCTCAAATGCTTACTATTGATGAGAGAAATATACGCTATGATGCGGATATAACACCTCATGCGCATTTTAGATGTATTACTTGTGGAGAAATCTACGATATACTTCTTAATAAGGGAGCTTTGGTAGATTTAATGCATCCGATCGATTTTAAAATAGAGGATATTCAAATTTATTATAAAGGATATTGTAAAAAATGTTTGGGGCTTGCCCCGGATAATATATCAAAAACTTAATTAGAAGTATTATTATGAAAAAGAAGTTTATTTGTACCGTATGTGGTTATGTTCATGAAGGAGAAGAAGCTCCTGATTTTTGTCCTCAGTGTAAACAGCCTAAAAGTAAATTTAAGGAAGTTGTTGAGACGGAAGGTGCATTGACTTTTGCAGACGAACATCGCATAGGCGTTGCTAAGGGAGTGGATGCTGAAGTTTTGGAAGGACTAAAAGCTCATTTTAACGGGGAGTGTACCGAAGTTGGAATGTATCTTGCTATGAGTCGTCAGGCCGATCGTGAAGGGTATCCTGAAGTGGCAGAAGCATATAAACGTATTGCTTGGGAGGAAGCCGAACATGCCGCTAAATTTGCTGAATTGCTGGGTGAAGTAGTATGGGATACCAAAACGAATTTGAAGGCACGTATGGATGCTGAAAGTGGGGCTTGTGAAGATAAGAAACGCATTGCAACTCGTGCAAAAGAATTGGGCCTCGATGCTATCCATGATACAGTACACGAAATGTGTAAAGACGAAGCTCGTCATGGAAAAGCTTTCGAGGGACTCTATAATCGCTTTTTCAAGAAATAATTTTTTAAGGTAATAGGTTAAATATGCTTTATGTCCGATATGTAATTACATATCGGACATCTTTTTTTATATGTGGTTTCGGACGTTATTTTTTCCTTTTGGAATCGAACGTTCGTTTAAAGATTTTTTTAGATCGAGTCGTATATAATGAATTTTACTCTTTACGTTCCTATAGGAATATTCATTTCTTCTGCGATTTCTTCGTATTTATACTGGGAAATATACATGCCAAAAAGTAATCGGCTTTGTTTATCTAGTTTCGAGATCATGGTATTCATCAGTTTATAATCGTATAGTTCATCAAAGGTACCTTCTGAAATAAAGTCTGTTGCTTCTTCGTTTATTTCTATTGTTATTCTGTTTTTATGTTTTCGATAGTCGTTTATAAAGATATTTTTCATAATAGTGAAAATCCAAGCTTTGAAATTTGTGTTTTCTCTGAACTTTTCTTTGTTCTCAATTGTTTTAACTATTGTATCTTGAAATAAATCTTCTGCATCTTCTTTATTTGAAGTTAGAAAATAAGCAAAATGCATTAGCGGTTTATGTAAATCGACCAGATTGCTATTGATATTAAGAAGGTTCATTTTATTTTTGCAAATTATATAATAAAAAAAGCCTCCGCTGAATAAAGTCGTCTCACTTACTTTTTAAAACACACAATCGTTGTGTGCACAGCGGAGGCTTATAATACCTCTTGCTCGCATACAGCGATTAATATGCTTCTTAAGTAAGTGAGACATTACAAATGTAGTATAAATATCGCATCCCTCACAATAAATTTTCCCATATTTAAAGGTTAATGATAAAATGTCCGAATCAGACTAAAATACAGGTAAAATAGTCGAATTTTGTCCTATTTTTTTAATATGTATTGTTGATTTCGACTACTTTTTTCATGAATGTTTTTTTATATCATAATATTATATTGGCTTATTCTTATTAATGTATTAACTTTGACAACCAGTTTACATGATAAAGAAATAGATGCGATCTGCCGTATCTGATTAATTTGATTAGAATCTAAGAATATTTTAAAGTGTGATAAAATGAATATGAAAAAAATTATTTTTTTGTCCTGTGTACTTATCCCCGGCTTGGGATGGGCGCAGCAAATAAAAACTGAAACTCCTTTGATCGATGGGGCTTTTGCTGTAGCTGTGAAAACGATTGACGATAATACCGAATCGAATTTGATAGAGGCGGGGGCTGATTATGGTGGAGAGTGGACTCGGGATATATCTATCAATTCATGGAATGCCTGTAGTCTTTTACGGCCGGTAGCAGCCGAATATTCAATGTGGAGCGTTACTCGTGATAATCGTTCGAAGATAGGTCATCAGTATTGGGATCAGATTATTTGGGTGCCGGCAGCATATAATCATTATTTGATTAATGGAGACAAAGAATTTCTGAAAGAGGCTTTTATATGTTCCGCTAATACGATGGATGAGCTTGAAAACAAGGCTTTCGATTCGATTTATGGCCTATTTACAGGACCGTCGGTTTTTAATGATGGGATTGCCGGTTATGAAGAGCCTATTTTCGATCCGAAAAATAACTCTTCTTATGTACTCGATTTTCCTGCGGCTAAAAAGATAAAATGTTTGAGTACGAATTGTATATATTATGAAGCTTACTTGAGGTTGGCCGATATGGCTGAATTATTGGGGAATGAATCTGCAGAAAAAATTTATAAAAAGAAAGCGGCAGCATTGAAAGATAATATACGCAAATATTTGTATGACAAAAAGAATAATAAACTGAATTATTTGATAGATGCCGATGGAAATGTACATCATTTTCAGGAAGGACTTGGGCTGTCTTTTGCTATATTGTCGGGAGTCGTTTCAAAAAAGGAAGCCAGATCGATTATCGAAAAGGCTCATATAAGCAATTACGGTATACCTTCTGTATATCCCGATTTCAAAAGATATTCGACAGAGAAACCGGGACGGCATAATAATTTAGTATGGCCTTTTGTAAACGCATTTTGGGCGGATGCTTGTTTTAAGAGCGGAAAGTCGGAAGGTTTTATGAAAGAATTTGTTAGCCTCACCGAATTAGCTATGATAAAAAGTAAACATTCATTTTGGGAAATATACAATCCTGTGACGGGTAACCCGGATGGCGGTTGGCAGGTAGGCAGACATTGGCCTTCGTGTCGTGAGCAGACCTGGTCGGCTACCGGATATCTTCGTATGGTTTTCAACGATTTGCTGGGGATGAGTTTTTCCGAAGAAGGATTAGGTATTTCTCCTGCATTCGATTTGCTAAATCAGATAGGATTTAAAGAGCTTACAGGGATTCCTTATCGTAACAATACTATTTCTGTTATTTTTAATGGTTGTGGCGATAAACCTAAGGGTGTTTATGTAAACGGTAAAAAAATGAAAAAGGCATTTATTCCTGCAGATATATCAAAGCCGGTTACAGTGACTTATGAGTTCTGATAAATAATATTATATTTTTATATTTATTAAAGGCTTTATTCCCAATGCGGGGAATAAAGCCTTTAATGGTAATGTATGGATATGTCAGGGGTTTTTAAACGGATATTTTAACCTATGGGATTTTTTGATTATGTTTGTACACATATCCTAAACAAGATAGATAAATATGAAGTACATCACTTTGGGCGCTATGACATTTTCGATTCTCATAGCTTGTAATCCATTAAAAAAATCAGAAAATAGTAATAACTTTGTCCAGTATGTGAATCCCATGATAGGTACCGATTTTACGGGCAATACTTATCCGGGAGCCCAGGCTCCATTCGGAATGGTCCAGTTGAGCCCCGATAACGGTCTTCCCGGTTGGGATCGTATATCCGGGTATTTTTATCCCGATTCTACAATAGCGGGATTCAGTCATACTCATTTATCGGGAACCGGTGCCGGAGATTTATATGATATATCTTTTATGCCTGTGACCAAGCCTTATAAAGAAGCGCCCGCTCCTTTGGGTATTTATTCATCTTTTTCCCATGAAGATGAAAAAGCTTCGGCCGGCTATTATCGTGTCTTTCTCAAAGATTATGGTATAAATGTTGAACTTACCGCAACCGAACGTTGCGGTATACAACGATATACTTTTCCTGAAGCGGAAGCTGTGGTATTTCTGAATCTGAAAAAAGCAATGAACTGGGATTTTACACTCGATTCATATGTCGAGGTAATCGATTCGGTTACTATCCGGGGATATCGTTTTTCACGAGGATGGTCTCCAGACCAGAGAGTATATTTTGAGACCCGTTTTTCAAAACCGTTTGTCGATTATAGTTTGGATACTACAAGTATAGTGGAAAATGGTAAACATATCGGTACAGCGTATATTGCCCGTTTTGATTTCGATACGAAGGATCGGGAACAAATTGTCGTGTTTACCGGGATTTCGGGGGTAAGTATAGAAGGTGCTTCAAAAAATCTGAATGTTGAAGCTCCAAAGAACGATTTCGACTTATATCATGACCAGGTTGTTACAGATTGGAATAAGCAATTGTCTGTTATCGAAGTTAAAGGAGGAAGTGTCGATGATAGGACGAAATTTTATACTGCTTTATATCATACGATGATAGCTCCTACGATATACAGTGATGTAGACGGTTCTTATTTCGGACCCGACAAACAAATTCATAAAACCGACGGATGGGTGAATTATTCGACATTCTCTTTATGGGATACATATCGGGCATCGCACCCGTTGTTTACCTATACCGAACCAGAAAAGACCAACGATATGGTAAAATCCTTTCTTGCATTTTACGATCAGTACGGTAGTTTACCTCTTTGGAATTTATATGGAAATGAGACCGACATGATGATCGGTTATCATGCAGTACCTGTTATTGTGGATGCATATCTTAAAGGCATTGGAGATTTCGATTCTGAAAAGGCATTACAAGCCTGTATCGCTTCTTCTGATCGCAACGATTACCGAGGAATAGGTTTGTATAAAAAATACGGATATATCCCTTATAATCTCGAAAGCGAATCGCTCTCTAAGACACTTGAATATGCTTATGATGATTACTGTATCGCCAAAATGGCTGAAAAGATGGGCAAGAAAGAAATTGCCGATAGATATTATAAGAGATCCCAGTCATACCGTAATTTATATAATCCGGCTACATCATTTATACAACCTAAAGATGACAAAGGGAAATTTATCCCGGAATTCGACGCGAAAGATTATTCTGCACATATTACTGAAAGTAACGGATGGCAGTACTTCTGGTATGTACCTCAGGATATAGACGGGCTTATCGGTTTATTAGGAAGCAAGGATCGGTTTGCCCAAAAGCTCGACAGTATGTTTACTTATGCTCCCGATGCAAAAGACGACCTGCCTATTTTCAGTACAGGAATGATAGGACAATATGCACATGGAAACGAGCCGAGTCACCATGTTATATATTTATATAATAAGATTGGGCAACCCTGGAAAACTCAAAAATATGTAGCTGAAGTTTTACACCAACTTTACTTAAATACGCCTGCAGGTCTTTGCGGGAATGAAGATTGTGGACAGATGTCGGCATGGTTCGTATTCAGTGCGATGGGCTTTTATCCTGTTGATCCTGTTAGTGGACAATATGAGATCGGTACACCTCTTTTCCCAGAAATTAAAATGAGAGTGGCAAATGGAAAAGTATTTACGGTTTTAGCACCTAAAGTTGATGCAAAAAATATATATATCCAATCTGTTAAATTAAATGGTAAACCGTATGATAAGAGTTATATTACGCATGAGCAGATTATGCACGGAGATACCATTGAATTTGAAATGGGGGATCATCCCGGTCCTGTGTGGTATAAAAGTTAATATAAAATATAAAAAACGGAAGAATTTAAATTCTTCCGTTTTTTATATTT